>CAILKW010000001.1 GCA_903834845.1 uncultured Bacteroidia bacterium
CTATTGTACTCCGCTTTTAGTTAAATTACCATCACGTAAGTTGCTGGTTACAATGACAGAAAAACACATTTTAGGATTGGATGCCGAAACAGGAACGTTGCTTTGGTCGCACGAGCAAACAAACCAATGGGCTGTTCATGCCAATACACCACTTTTTTACAACAATAGTTTGTTTTGCTTTAGCGGTTATGGACAAGGTGGAGTAAAACTCGATTTAAATGCCGATGGAAGTCAGGTTACTAAAGCATGGTTCAGCAAAAAATTAGACAGTCGTATAGGTGGAGCAGTTGTCGTTGACGGATATATCTATGGTTCAGGCGATAACACAAGAGACTGGCAATGTACCGATTGGAAAACAGGCGAACAGAAATATGCTTCTCAGGCTATTGCAAAAGGAAATCTGATTTATGCAGACGGGATGTTATATTGCTACAGCGAGAAAGGCGAACTTGCACTTGTTCCTGCTACTACTCAAGGATTCAATATTGCCTCTAAAACCAAAGTTGAATTAGGTACTGCTCAGCACTGGGCTCACTTAGTCATCAATAATGGGAAATTATTTGTTAGACACGGTAAATCGCTGATAGCGTACAAGATAAAATAATAAATTGAAGGATCATTTCATTAAAGAATTTCAAACGGGAGAAAAGGTGCTTAATCCATTTTCTCTCGTTTTTAAATGTTTATATATAGTAGTTTATGAAGAAGTTATTTTTGATTTCGCTGGTTTTGTCGTTCACTTATTCTGCCTTCAGTCAGGTTTATCAGTGGCGAGGAGAGAAACGCGATGGTTATTTTAAGGAGTCAGGTTTGTTGAAAACATGGCCTGCAGAAGGTCCGGTTATGGTTATTAAAGTAGAAAAACTCGGCAAAGGTTTTTCATCTCCGGTTATAGCCAATCAAACCATTTACGTTACAGGGATGATTGATACACTTGATTATTTGTCTGCTATAGACTTTCAGGGGAATATAAAATGGCAGGTTGCTTATGGTCGCTCATGGTCAAAGTCATTTCCCGATACCCGATCAACACCCACTATTGAAGGAGATCGCGTTTATGTAGTTGGAGGAATGGGACGATTAGTTTGTATTGATGCCAACAATGGAAAAGAGAATTGGGCCGTTGATGTTGATAAAGATTTCAAGGCTGAATGGCACAATTGGGGTGTCTCTGAATCACCTCTTATTGTTGATGATAAGGTGATTTGTACTCCTGGTGGCAGCGAAACTTCAGTTGTTGCTTTTGATAAAATAACCGGAAAATTAATCTGGAAAAGCGAATGTATTGGAGGAAGGCGTGCTTATGTTTCGCCTACTATTTATCAATACAAAAATTTCAAATTTATTCTTGCTGCTACAGCAACCAATCTTATTGCTCTTAATCCCGAAAATGGCACTAAAGCCTGGAGTTATCAATATTACAAGAAAGAATTAACAGACGATGAGAATGGTCTGATATGGACAAATACTCCTGTTTTCAAAAATGATGAAATCTTCCTTTCAATGGGTTACAATTATCCTGCTGTGATGCTTAAAATGGATCCTTCGGGAACATCTGTAACAGAAAAATGGACTAATAAAACTCTTGATAATCACCATCATGGAACTATGGTTGCTGGTGATTATATTTATGGTTCAAACTGGATAAACAATGGCAAAGGAAATTGGGTTTGTTTAAAATGGGATACAGGCGAAGTTAAGTATGAAACTACCTGGATAAACAAAGGTTCGCTCGTAGGTGCAGATGATCTTTTTTATGCTTACGAAGAAAAAACCGGTACTGTTGGCTTAATAAAACCTAATCCCGAAGAATGGGAAGTTATCAGCTCATTTAAGGTAACTGCCGGAACAGGCCCTCATTGGGCTCACCCTTATATTTATGATGGTAAGCTATTTTTACGTCATGGCGAAGTGTTAATGGTTTATAACATTAAAGCTTAAAATATTTATAATGAGAATATTAATTAGCTGTATTCTATTAATCCTGATTACACCTCTTTTTGGACAGGAAATTGCTCAATTTCGCGGGCCTTTGCGTGACGGAATATATCCAGAGAAAGGCCTTCTGAAAAAATGGCCAGAAGCAGGACCAAAACTCGAACTTCAGATTTCCGGAGTAGGAAAGGGGTATTCGCAGCCAATAGTTTATAAAGGTGTTATTTATATTACCGGAATCAAGCAGGATACAATGGATGTCATTTCGGCTTACGATTTAAAAGGTAAGTTATTATGGGAAAAAACGTATGCAAATGCCTGGATAAAATCTTATGCCAGTACCCGTTGTACTCCAACAATTGAAAATGACCGGATTTACCTGATAGGTGGAATTGGTACTATTTGTTGTCTTGACGCTAAGGATGGAACTTTGATCTGGTCACAAGATCCACAAAATGAATTTAGTGGTGAATATCATATGTGGGGGATAGCCGAATCGGTTTTATTGACCGAACAAGCTGCCTTGTACGTAACAGGAGGCAAAAAAGCTTCTGTTGTTGCTTATGATAAGATCACCGGAAAATTACGTTGGAACGCAAAAAGTTTTGGTGGCCAGAGAGCTTATGCCTCCTCAATTTTGATAGAACGAAATAATTTAAAGATCGTTCTGGCCCAAACAGGAAACGACCTGATTGGGATTAATGCATTCAATGGCGATGTGCTTTGGAATTTCAATGTTGAACCTTATCAAACATTTCCTAATGGTAAAGGTGTTAATACAAATGATCCGCTTTACTTCAATGGTGAAATTTTGATCACAAGTGGCTACAATCATCCGGCTTTGATGTTTTCGCTTGCAGAAGATGGAAAATCGGTGAGCCTTAAATGGAAAAACGATACTCTGGATGTCCATCATGGTGGAGTTATTCTCCTTGATGGCAACCTATATGGTTCTAACTGGTTGAATAACAGTAAAGGACAATGGGTCTCGGTAAATTGGCAAACTGGCAAAACAAATTGGGGCAAGGACTGGTTCACAAAAGGTTCTATAATTGCAGCCGATGGTTTGCTCTATTGTTACGAAGAAAAAGGAGGAAATGTTGCATTGATTCAACCCGATGTTGCTGATTTTAAAATAATAAGTACTTTTAAAGTTGAAGCAGGAGAGGGACCTTACTGGGCACATCCTGCAATTTATGATGGAATGTTATACCTGCGTCATGGCAATATTCTATTGATTTATAATATTAAAGCATAAAATGGTTCAGAAAAAAACTCTCAATATCGCGCTTTATCTGCTGTCATTATCTGCCATTCTGATTATGGGATGGTGGCTGATGTCAGACCCTACTTCCAAATTTTCGGAAAGTCTGCCGGGGCTTGATAAACGAGCTGCTGCCGATACAGCATCCGAAAATATTGAGATTGGCAAAATATTCCAAACCTATTCTTCCAATTATCAGGTGATGTCTGAAACATGGACTCGTTTTCGTGGTAACGATTTCGACAATATTTCAAAGTCGCCTGTTAAATTGAAGGATAAACTAAGTACAGTCGGTGCAGATATTCGTTGGCAACTCGAATTAGGCGAAGGTCATTCAGGAGCAGCAATTTACAAAGGTCTTGTCTATCTGCTTGATTACAACGAAAAAGAAAAGGCCGATTTACTGCGTTGCTTTTCACTTAACGATGGAAAAGAGTTGTGGAGAAGAGGCTATAATGTAAGTATTAAACGAAATCATGGTATGTCGCGTACTATACCGGCTATCACAGAAAAATATATCCTGACAATGGGACCGCGTTGTCAAGTCATGTGCCTCGATAGGGCAACTGGTAATTACCGCTGGGGAATTGATGTTGCCAAAGATTATATAACCGAAATTCCATTTTGGTACACCGGCCAATGTCCGTTAATAGATAACGATGTTGCTATTATTGCAACCGGAGGAAAAGCTTTAATGATTGGTGTAAGTTGCGAAACGGGTGCAAAACTGTGGGAAGTTCCAAACCCTGACGGTTGGAAAATGTCGCATTCATCTATTATGCCATTTACATTTGGCGGTCGTAAAATGTATGTTTACAGTGCTATTGGTGGATTATTGGGAGTGGCAGCAGATGGTCCCGAAATTGGAAAAGTGTTGTGGAAAACCCCGGCTTGGAATCATTCGGTAGTAGCACCTTCACCCGTTTGCATGCCGGATGGAAAAATATTTATGACTGCAGGTTACGGAGCCGGAGCAATGATGCTTCAACTCAAAGAAAATGGCGGAAATTTTACAATTGATGTATTACAGGAGTATCTTCCACGTTTTGGACTTGCCTCGGAACAGCAAACACCAGTTTACTGGGAAGGTCATCTTTTTGGAATTCTACCCAAAGATGCAGGTTCGTTGCGTAATCAGTTTGTTTGTGTCGATCCATCCGATTGTAAAAAAATGGTTTGGACCAGCGGACAAACAGCACGTTTCGGTTTAGGCCCATATTTTATTGCTGATAATAAATTCTATATTCTTGATGACGAAGGGACTTTAACGATTGTCAGGCCAAGTACTTCCAAATATATCCAACTCGATCAGTTAAAGTTAATTAAGGATGGTGCAGATGCCTGGGCTCCTCTGGCAATTGCAAATGGATATTTGTTGTTACGAGATTCAAAAACAATGATTTGTATCAATTTGAACCTTTAAATATTGTATTATGAAAAACAAAGGTATCGTCTTTTTTCTAATTATCCTGACTGTAATTATTATAGCAGTTGTAGCCATAGACTTTAATGCGTCAAAACCTGATAATCAGCCTGCGAATCCTTATGAATATAATATTGATCAATTTTCAAAAATTGACACGGCTTTGATTCTATATAAAGAAAGTCGCGACTTCGCACTGAATTTCTCTGAGCCTGTAGGAGTTAGCTTTAAAGATAATCAACTATTCATTGTTGGTGACCAAAAAATGCAGATCATTGAACTGACAGGAAAACTACTGAAAGAGGTGAATTTTGATCAGAAACCGATTTGCGTTTATGCGTCTTCTGAAAATATTTTTGTTGGTTTCCGGAAATCGCTTAACGTGTTGAGTCGTGACGGAATTAAAACTGCCGATTTTAATTCTTTTTCCGACAGCACAGTCATAACTTCGATAGCCGAAAAATCAGGAATTGTATTTGTTGCCGATGCCGGTAAGAGGATTGTCAGGAAGTTTAACCTTGAAGGTAAGCCACTTGGCGAATTCGAAGGGAAATCTGGTAACGATCAGATTCATGGTTTTATTATTCCAAGTCCATATTTCGATTTGGCTTTTAATGCCGAAGGCGAATTGTGGGTGGTAAATCCAGGAAAACATACGCTCGAGAACTATACAGTTGAAGGCGTGCTTCGTACATGGTGGCAAGCCTCCTCTATCAAAATTGAGGGGTTCAGCGGATGCTGCAATCCGGCACATTTTGCATTTTTACCCGACGGCAGCTTTGTTACAAGCGAAAAAGGGATGGTAAGGATTAAAACTTATAAACCTTCGGGCGAATTCTCAAATGTTGTGGCTGCCACATCGAAATTTGCCGAAAATGGACGTGCACCAGATCTTGCTGTTGATAATCAGGGCAATATTTATGCTCTCGATTTAGACAGAAAGATGCTCAGATTATTTGTTAAAAAATAAAATGATGAACAGAAAAGACTTTTTTAAGTATGGGGGTCGCTGGGCAATTTTATCAGGAATAGGAATTTTAAGCACTTTTCTTGCTCTTAACCAAAAGATTGTAACACCCGGGAATTGTTCTGTCGCGCCACAATGTAAAAACTGCGGTAAATTAGCTCAATGTATTCTTCCACAAGCTAATAAGGAGAAAAATAATGGAAAATAACCCTAAAAAGAGCCGTAGAGATTTTATCCGAAGCGGTACGCGCCTCTCAATCCTCCTAACTTTAGGTGCAGTAGGAGGAATAGCAGCAAAACATCTTACTGCCGAAAATTATGTATGGCAGATAGACCCATTCAAATGTACACAGTGCGGACGGTGCGCAACATCGTGTGTTATGACTCCATCTGCAGTTAAATGTATTCATGCTTACAACCTTTGCGGTTATTGCGATCTTTGCGGCGGTTATCTGAAACCCGACTCAAATAAACGATCAACTGCTGCCGAAAATCAGCTTTGTCCAACAGCGGCAATAGAACGTAAGTTTATTGAAGAGCCTTATTTCGAGTATGTTATTAACGAAGCTCTATGTATTGGTTGTGCCAAATGTGTTAAAGGATGTACTTCATTTGGAAATGGTTCACTTCATTTGCAGATTATTCATCGTATATGTCTGAATTGTAACGAGTGTTCCATTGCCCGTCTGTGTCCTGCGCAAGCCATAAGTCGGGTAAAATCAAGTTCAGCCTATCAGGTGAAAGGGAGCTTCACAAAGGGTTAAAAATTTAATACGAACTTTATTTCATATAGATAACTTTAAATGAAAAACCGGATTAAAATATTTCTGATGTTCACTTTTCTGCTATGCAGTTTATTTGGAACAGCTCAGAAGCAACGATTTCCAAAGCCTGAATTTGGCACAGGATATACACAACCAACTCCTATAACTCCGGAACCACGCGCCCTCGCATTGGAATATACCGATGTTCTTGTTTTATTGGTAGTTCTCTCACTGGCAAGCTGGCTCGCAATACGAAAACGTTCACGAAAAGGATTGCTTTGGTTATCTATTTTCAGTCTGGTTTACTTCGGTTTTTACCGCAACGGTTGTATATGTTCGGTGGGATCTATTCAGAATGTGGCACTTACACTTTTTGATCCTGGATATGCCATTTCAATTACAACTTTACTGTTTTTCCTCCTACCTCTTATATTTACACTTTATTTCGGAAGAACATTCTGTGCCGGTGCATGTCCTCTTGGTACTATGCAGGATTTATTGATTATTAAACCATTATCATTGCCAGAATGGCTTCGTAAAACTTTAGGAATCATTCCATATCTCTATTTGTCATTTGCAGTATTGTTTGCTGCCACAGGAACCGATTTCATTATTTGCCGTTACGACCCTTTTGTAGGAATATTCCGAATGGATGCCGAATTTCACATGGTTGTACTTGGAGTTGCATTTTTATTAATCGGAATGTTTGTTGCCCGTCCCTATTGCCGATTCTTATGTCCTTACGGTGTATTATTGAACTGGATGTCACGATTTTCAAAATCGCACCTATCCATTACTCCCGCCGCATGTATTCAATGCCGGTTATGCAGCGATTCATGTCCCTTCGATGCCATTGTTTTTCCAACAGATGATAAGCAATCGAAAAATGCAAAATGGGGTGTAAACCGCTTCCTTATTTACGCGCTTTTGATTCCGGTATGGATTTTTATTGGCGGTTTGGCCGGATCAAAGGCACATACCTGGATATCAAAAGCAAATCCTACTGTTTACCTTGCTGAACTATTAGTGTCAGAACCTGAAGTCCGTAATGATCAGAAAAACCTTGATGTTCAAGCATTTTTAAGCCTGGGAAAACCTTTGGAAACTCTTGTAAAAGAGGCATCCGTTATTCGTCAGAAATTCTACACCGGTGGATGGATTGCCGGGGGATTTATGGGTCTTGTAATTGGGATGACTTTGCTTGGTCAGGTTGTTTACAGGAAGAAAAAAGATTATCAACCACATAAAGGAAACTGTTTTAGCTGCGGGCGTTGCATGAATTTTTGTCCGGTAAAAAAGTAACTCTATTAATCATCATATTGAAATGGAATCAGATCAAAAACTGAAATTCTCGTTAAATATTACCCTTGTTTCGGGGATATTCTGCATAACTGTAGCTTTACTATTGTTGCTGAATTTTATGCAAATGGCAAAAAATAAGCCACTTGAAAGCAAAGCACTAACCTCATTAGTTAAGCGGCTCAGTCAGGAACCAAACAGCGATGAGTTAAAACAGGAAATACGTAACTTCGATCTCCTTGCCCGTAAAGCCTATTTTAACAGTCAGTGGCAGGTGAAAACAGGTGGTTACTTATTACTTTTCGGAGCGATAATTTTCGCGCTCGCCTTTCGGATTTTTATCGGTTTGAAGTCAAAAATTGAGGAACCTGTAGTGAAGGAAGATAGCGATTTGACAAGTCGGATTTTGACACAAAAATGGGTGATGATTACAGGATCTGCACTGATTGTCCTCGGACTTGCGGCATCAGTAGCATCTGTGGATCACCTTGAGAAATATGATGTCAACGAATCGTTAATAGCGGCAATACCAGCTGATAATCAGGATAAAATAGAAGTAATTCAAGTTGGCGTAAACCCTCAGATTGTTCAACCGGTAAAAACAGATTCAACTAAAAAACAAAACGCAGTAACTACTTCGTTACCTGATAGTTCAAATGCAAAAGTTGCTCCGGTTGCAGTAACTAAAATTACTTTTCCGGGTAACAATGCAATTAAAGCAAACTCACCTGGCTTCCGAGGTCCTTTCGGAAACGGAGTCTTTTTTCAGAAAGGTACACCAGTGGAGTGGGATGCTGCTTCGGGTAAAAATGTAATCTGGAAAACAGCTGTTCCGAAAAGCGGGTATAATTCACCTGTGATTTGGGGTAATAAATTGTTCCTTTCGGGATCTGATAAGCAGTTGTGCGATGTGTATTGCTTCAACCGTATCACTGGTAAAATGCTATGGCAAAGACCGGTTGACAATATTCCCGGAAGTCCTGCCGCTGCACCTAAGGTAACAGAAGATACCGGTTTGTCTGCCTCTTCACTAACTACCGATGGCAACAGAGTTTATGCCATTTTTGCAACTGGCAATATTATCTGTTTCGATATGGAAGGAAACCGTGTTTGGGCTCGAAACCTTGTTCAGCCTGATAATCATTATGGTCACTCTTCATCGTTGGTGATGTTGAAAGATAAAGTGTTCGTTCAGTATGATACAAATAAAGGCCGTAAGTTAATGGCTCTAAATACATCAACGGGCGAAACCATCTGGGAAACCGCACGGAAGGGAAAAATTTCATGGGCAAGTCCGATTTTGGCCGAAATAAACGGAAAATTTCAGGTGGTGCTATCCACTGAGCCAATGGTTGCAGGTTATGATGCTGAATCGGGTAAGGAACTTTGGTCAGTTGATTGTATGATGGGCGAAGTTGGTCCTTCGCCTGCTTATGGCAGTGGACTGATATTTGCCGCCAACGAGTATGCAAAACTGGTGGCTATCGATCCGGTAAAGAATTCAAAAGTTTGGGAAAGTGATGAATTTCTGCCCGAAGTTGCAAGCCCGGTCTCTGCAAACGGACTTCTGTTTATTTGCACAAGTTATGGTGTTCTTGCCTGTTACGATGCAAAAACAGGCGAGAAATATTGGAGTAAAGAAGATGGTCCCGGATATTACTCTTCGCCTGTTATCGCCGATAATAAGCTTTATACTTTCGATACATCTGGAAAAATGAGGGTTTTTGAAGTTGCCAAAGTAGCTAAAATCCTCGGCGAAGGGATTGCTGCCGAAAAAGTTACAACAACACCTGCCTTTGCAGACGGAAAGATGTTCCTCAGAACTCCAAATTTCATCTATTGTATCGGATTGAAATAATAATGAATTTATGTATTTGTATCAATATAACTTTAAGCAATGAAACAGTGGTACGAAGAATTATTTGAAAATTATGGTCATAATTATGACAAGGAAAACTTCGCACAAGGAACCTTAAAAGAATGTGATTTTATTGAAGAAGAAATACAATTCGATAAAACCTTAAGAATTTTAGATATTGGTTGCGGAACAGGCCGCCATTCTTTGGAGTTGGCAAAACGTGGTTATACAATTACTGGAATCGACTTATCCACTTCTTTATTGCAAAGGGCAAACGAAAAGGCGAAAGAACAAAATATAAATGTTGAATTTATTCATGCTGATGCCCGTGCGCTTACCTTTTCAAGCGAGTTTGATTTAGTAATTATGCTTTGCGAAGGTTCATTTCCGCTAATGGAAACCGATGAAATGAATTTTCAAATTCTAAAAAATGCCTCTAATGCTTTATGTAAAAATGGCAAGCTAATTTTCACAACACTTAACGGGCTATTTCCGTTGTTTCATTCTGTAAAAGATTTTCTTGCATCACATACGGAAGAAGGAAATGCAACATATCATAATAATTCATTCGATTTGATGACTTTTCGTGATTATAGCAGTGCAATTTTCGAAGATGATTTTGGAAACAAAAAAGAATTACATTGTAACGAAAGATATTACGTACCATCTGAAATAAACTGGTTGCTAAAATCGCTTGATTTTAAAATTATCGAAATTTACGGTGCCAAACTTGGCAATTTCAGTCGAAACGATAAATTGACAACCGAAGATTTTGAAATGCTTGTTATTGCACAGAAATAATAATAATGGCAACAGTGGGTAATATTCAAAACAAAGTTATATAAATGGCTCAAATACACGATAATGATTGATCTGATCAAAATAGACACTATAGTAGAAGAGAAAGGCACAACCAAGGCGGCGATAATTCCAATTCTTCAAGCGATACAGCGCGAATTTAACTATTTGCCTGAAGAAGCTTTACGCCGTGTTAGCGAAACGACTTTAATCAAACCCGCTGAAATCATTGGAGTTGCCAGTTTCTATTCACAGTTTAAGCTTGCTCCGGTGGGAGATCATATAATCAGGGTTTGTGTTGGTACTGCCTGCCACGTGAAAGGTGCTACTCAGGTTTACGATGCCATGCGCAGAGAATTTAAACTTAAAGACGGTCAGCACACCGACTTATCGGGGAAGTATTCAATCGAAAAGGTGAGCTGTCTGGGATGCTGTACATTAGCTCCTGTCGTTCAGATTGATCAAATAACTTACGGGCACGTCACATCTGATAAAGCTTCCAAAATAATAAAAGATTTTGAAAGTCAGAAAGATAACAAAAACAAGAAACTTTTTCGTAAATCGGATGGGACCGAAATTCAGGGTGAAATCAGGATTGGACTCGGTTCCTGTTGTGTTGCCAGTGGTAGCAGCGAAATTAAGGATGCGGTTGAAAATACAATTCATGCTACCGGGTTGCAGGTAAAACTGAAAAGCGTAGGTTGCGTTGGAATGTGTCATCAGGTACCTCTTGTTGAAATAGTCCCTGCAAAAGGGGAGCCAACCATGTATGCCAAAGTTAAACCTGAGGATATAAAACATATTGTTGAATCTCATTTTCAGCCTGTCGGACGCTTTGCAAAGTTAAAAAACAAGTTTTTCGGTGCTGTCGAAAACATTCAAACCGATCAGAAATGGGAAGGTATTGAACGTTATGAACTGAACATAAGAGAAAAACATGTATCTTCCTTTCTTGGTAAGCAGTTCCCCATAGCAACCGAATTTAGAGGGTTAATTAATCCCCTTGACCTGGAAGAGTATCAGCAACGCGGAGGATTTAAGGCACTGAAAAAAGTTTTCAAAGATTTTACTCCTGATCAGGTAATAGCAAAGATCAAGGCGAGTGGTGTCAGAGGCAGGGGAGGAGCAGGATTCCCGACAGGGATTAAATGGGAACTTGTTGCCAAACAAAACAGCGAACTTAAATACTTGATTTGCAATGGTGACGAAGGCGATCCCGGAGCTTTTATGGATCGTATGTTACTCGAATCGTATCCCTACCGAATTATCGAAGGAATGATAATTGCAGCTTATGCAGTTAATACATGTGAAGGATATTTCTATATCCGGGCAGAATATCCGCTGGCAGTAAAACGAATACGAGAAGCACTCCAAATTTGTAAGGATAATAACCTGATTGGTAATAATATACTTGACTCAGGGTTCAACTTTAATGTGAAAATTTACGAAGGAGCTGGTGCATTTGTATGCGGTGAAGAAACAGCACTTATTGAGTCTATCGAAGGAAACCGTGGATTTCCCCATTTAAGACCACCGTTCCCTGCCGAAAAAGGGTTATTTGGATTACCCACCCTTGTAAATAACACTGAGACTTTCGCTCAGATTTCATACATAATGCGCGATAATGTTGACCATTTTACACGAATCGGAACAAGTGAAAGCAGAGGAACGAAAGTCTTTGCTCTGGCTGGAAAAGTAGTACGCGGCGGACTGATTGAAGTACCAATGGGTATGACAATCAGACAGGTAGTTGATGAGATTGGCGGAGGCATTGCAAACGGACGGAAATTCAAAGCAGTACAGATTGGAGGTCCTTCAGGCGGATGTATCCCGGCAA
>CAILKW010000002.1 GCA_903834845.1 uncultured Bacteroidia bacterium
GATCTGAAATATTCAGGGCTTCCTTTCCACCTTTTGACGTATAATAAATGATACATGGTGTATCAGTAGCTATAGATTGTTCAGGCGATATTTTGAATTTGCCGCTTTTATAAAAAACAATTCCGTACATAGATCCATTTCTGGTAGCGACTGCTTGAATATCAACAGTATTAGAGAGTATTTTTAGCTCACTTCCCCGCCTTTTAATATTTTCGTTAGTAGCATTTGGCAGAACGACATAAGAATAACTTCCTTGCTGTGGCCTGCTCCCATGATTAATCCAAAGCTGGAAAATATCGGCATTTAAAATCTTATCCGACATAGGTGCTACTACCCGATTCCAGGCCCCTGTGCGCGATCCGTTTTCAAGATTAATGTTGGCACTACCCGGAAAATAATATCCCCAATTGTCTTGTAAAACCCAGTCAACTTTTTGAAGCTCTTGTATTCCGTTTTTCACGATAATATTTTTACCTCTTTGCGAAACCAGAACATCGCTCTTCAGTAAACTTTGATTGACCGAAGTGGTGACCACTTGGTTTCTATCCGTTGTTATTCCGGAACCCAGGCATACAATGGCATCTTCAAAAAAGAACCACGACTTGGTGGCACTGAGGCTGTCACGATAATATTGCATAGCCGAAACACCATTAAGATTGTCAGATACACCACCGACAAAATCACTTTTAATACGATAACCTGCCTCGGTTAAGACAGGAAGGATGCGATCGTCCTGAATAGCTGTCGTCCCCGGTATTTTTTTCCAGTCCCAGAATGGGAAAATGTCAGTATATTCGTCACCCGAACTATAATAAAAGGTAGCTCCATCACCCAGATGGTAACCCTGAATATTCTCACTGTTACACGATTCGGATCCAACAACTCGGTTTGATGCCATTTTCACCGAGCTGTAAAATTCTGACCTGCGGTGAATAGTCATATCAGATCTCCAAAAATGGATATTCCCATTAAAAGGTTTAAGAGCAGATTCGTATTGTTCCTTAAATAAAGGATCTACCTTAGACATATTTAAAAAGATATTAGTTAATACACGAGCCTTTCCTATTTGGGTATTGGGGAAAAGCTGTCTTCCACAGGCACTTATATCAAATCTGTCTTTCCAGATTATCCATTTCAACCCCTTTGACAGATAATTTCGCAGAATCTCGGTCTTAGCATTAGAAAACGAAAATAGAGTTCCTTCAAAAATAATTGCCAGATTAAGCACATCTCCTGCAAATGAGAGTCCGTAATTTCCAAACTGTTGTTGCGGGCCATGCTGATGAAAGGAGAAGTCAGGCTGAATTCCTTCTTTTTCACTTATAATAATTTCATCAGCTATCGATTGGGCTGCGAATTCAATCTGCTTAACATCATTGGTCAACAAGCTGCGATATATAACATTCTGTGCCAACCATACTTTGTTCTGACCGGTTTTGCTGATTTTCGACCGGTTCAGAATTGTTAATCCGGCAGCGATCTCCTGCTCCGAAAGATTCTCTTTTAGCAGTACCATAGTCTGACCAATTATGCGTGGAACGCCTATTTCGCGATACCACCAGTTAGGGTTTAGAAAATCGTTTGTAAGCCAAAAATTCAGTACATCGAAAAGCGGAGCTTTCAGTTTGGGACTATTAAACCATGAACTTTGTGGCGATTTCCAACATATTGCCATTGCCAGAAGTCGGCTCAGATGGCTGGTTAACGCCCATGTTCCAGGGGTTCGGTCACTGTAATCAACATCAGAAAAACTTCCGTCAGGTTTTAGTTGTAAAAGTATTTTATTAATGTTTTCATCGTCCGATCTCCCTTTTTGAATAATGGTAATCAGATTTTTGCGCAATTGTTCCATTCCCGGATTGTCAGGTGATTGGTTAGCTGAAACACAAAATCCCGGATTAAAACTGAAACAAATAATAATGACAATAAAAAGTTTTTTCATAAAATTATATGTATTTAAATTTGAGTAATATACGTATTATACTTTTCGATATCAGCACAAAAAAATAATAGGCTAATATAAGAAGTTTTTCATTCCCATTAAAGAGAGTTACTTTTGAACGTTGAACTGAAATTGAAAAAGTGAGAGTTTGTATTGCTGAAAAACCAAGTGTTGCGAAAGAAATTGCCTCTATTATTGGAGCAAAAAGCCGTATGGATGGCTACTATGAAGGAAACGGTTATCAGGTGACCTGGACATTTGGCCATCTCTGTACACTGAAAGAGCCGCATGATTATACCGAAAAATGGAAATATTGGGATATGCGTACACTTCCAATGCTACCGGAGAAGTTTGGAATCAAACTAATAAACGAAAAGGGTGTAAAAAAGCAGTTTGGAATCATTGAAAAGCTTGTTAACAAAGCAGATATAGTTATAAATTGTGGTGATGCAGGGCAGGAGGGTGAACTTATTCAACGTTGGGTACTCTCCAAAGCAGGAAACAACAAACCGCTAAAACGGCTTTGGATTTCATCGCTTACCGAAGAGTCAATAAAAGAAGGATTTGCCCATTTACGCGATGGTCATGAATTTGATAATCTGTATGCTGCAGGAAGTGCTCGCGCAATAGGCGATTGGCTTCTCGGTATGAATGCTACCCGGCTTTACACTTTGAAATATGGTCAGAAGAAACAAGTTCTTTCGATAGGAAGAGTTCAAACGCCAACCCTTTCGATTATCGTAACCCGCCAATTAGAAATTGATAATTTCAAACCGGAACCTTACTGGGAATTAAAAACAAAATATCGTGAGGTTATCTTTTCAGCCACTGCCGGGCGTTTTGCGACACAGGAGGAGGCCGCAACTATACTTTCGGAGATTATCGGTTATGAGTTTTTTATTCTGTCGTATGAGAAAAAAACAGGAAATGAGGCACCTCTGCGACTTTTTGACCTTACTACTTTGCAGGTGGATTGCAATCGAAAATATGGTTTTACTGCCGAAGAAACACTTCGACTTATTCAAAGCTTATACGAGAAAAAACTCACCACCTATCCGCGTGTTGATACAACATATCTTTCAGAAGATATATATCCCAAAGTGCCCGATATTCTTTCCAAATTAAAACCATATCAGGAATTTACAGCACCCTTACTTGCATCAAAAATCAAAAAATCACCTAAGATTTTTGATAATAAAAAAATTACCGATCATCATGCAATTATTCCAACCGGTGTTCTGTCAAATTCTCTGAATACTGAAGAGTGGAAAGTTTTTGATATGGTTGCACGCAGATTTATCAGTGCTTTTTATCCCGACTGTAAAGTTGCGAATACCACAGTTTTGGGCGAAGTCAATAAAGTAGAATTTAAAGTTACCGGCAAACAAATTCTTGAACCCGGTTGGCGGGTTGTTTACAGAGATGACTCAGGTAAAGCTGCGGCAGATGAAAATATTCTGCCATTATTTATAAAAGGAGAACATGGCCCTCACGACCCGGAGTTGGCCGAGAAAATAACACAGCCTCCGAAGCATTACACCGAGGCAACACTGCTGCGTGCAATGGAGACTGCCGGTAAAAGTGTTGACGATGAGGAACTTCGTGATTTACTCAAACAAAATGGCATTGGGCGGCCTTCCACGAGGGCAAATATCATCGAAACACTTTTCAGACGCAAATACATTAGCCGCGACAAGAAAAAGATTGTTGCTAACCGAACAGGAATTGAGCTAATACAAATCATCGAAAATGATCTGCTGAAATCGGCCGAACTGACCGGTATATGGGAAAAGAAACTCAGAGAAATAGAAGCTGGAAAATATGAAATTTCAGCCTTTATGGTTGAATTGAAGGAGATGGTTTCTGAAATTGTGACTCAAGTTAAGCAATCGCAGGGAAAAGCAATTACAGTGGCAGTTCTTGAAGAGAAAATGAAAATTGAAAAAGAGATTATACCTGAGAAAGAGAATAAACCAAATCCATCGGTTTTAAAAGATTCTATTGTTTGTCCGAAATGTAAAAAGGGAGAGGTAATTCGGGGAAAATTAGCCTGGGGCTGCAATGCTTACCGCGATGGATGCGATTTCAGACTCCCGTTCGATTTTGCCGGAAAGAAATTGAGTGACACCAATATTAAGGCATTATGTAGGAAAAGACGAAGCGGCGAAATTAAATCATCTGATTCCGATGGGAAAGTAATAACCGGTAATGTGTTGTTGGATAATGAGCTAAAACTTACCTTCGAACAAAAAGCTTCAGAAGAGTTGCGTTGCCCGCGTTGTAAGAAAGGTTTAATAATTAAAGGCAATAATGCTTGGGGATGCGCAGAATTTCGAAATGGATGTCAATTGCGAGTTCCCTTTGTCTTTATGAATAAAGCATTAACCGATAATAATTTGGAACAAATAATTTTAAAGGGAAAAACGATTAAAATAAGCGGGTTTACAGGTATGGATGGAACGAAAAAAGATGGGAAACTCTTGTTTGATAAGGAGTTTAGAATTGTTTTGGAGTAATTATTGTATCTTTGAGTACAAGTATTATTTTTTGCTTTTCATTGCCGTCAGGTGCAAAATAAAAGATAATCTTAATCAATGAATATATCTTCCCTGATTTTGGGTATTACTCCTAAAGCTGTTGCCTCTTGATAAAGTGTTTCAATTGCTTTTCGTCCATTGCCTCCAAGTTCCCGCGTAAACTCATTTACATAAAGGTTTATGTGACTTTCAATAACGTTATCGTCCATGGCCTGTGCATGATGTTTCACAAATTGGTACGATGCCTTTGGATTTTCAAATGCAAATTCAACGCTCCGTTTTAAAATCCTGTTTACTTTACGCTGAATCTCTAAAGATAATTTTCTGTTAATTACTATACCCCCCAATGGAATAGCCATTCCTGTCTTTGATTCCCAAAACTCACCAAGATCAGCCACTTTTTTTAACCCTTTCTGCTGATATGTAAAGCGATTCTCGTGAATAATAAGGCCTGCATCCATTTCGCCCGATAAAACCACTTCTTCAATATCTGAAAACAAATACTCTTTCTTATTTTTAAGGTCAGGATAAGCAATGCCCAGCAAAAGATTTGCAGTTGTATATTTTCCGGGAATTGCAATTTTCAGGTTTTTGATCTCGTCTGGATAAACTTTATATTTACTTATCAATAGAGGCCCATTTTTAAAACCTAAAGCACTACCTGAGTTTAGAAGCAAGTATGAATCAGCAATATATGTATAGGCATGGTAACTAATCTTAGTAATGTCAATTTCAGCAGCAAAAGCAAATCTGTTTAACTCTTCGACATCCGACATAATCAGGTCGAATTCAATACCTTCTGTGTCAATTTTACCATGTACCATTGCATCGAAAATGTAAGTATCATTAGGACAGGTAGAGAACCCAAGTGTAAGTTTCATAAGATCAGGAAATTTGTTTGACTGTGGCAAATTTAC
Organism: uncultured Bacteroidia bacterium; assembly: GCA_903834845.1. GTDB lineage: Bacteria > Bacteroidota > Bacteroidia > Bacteroidales > Prolixibacteraceae > JAAFHB01. The sequence goes on from CAILKW010000002.1 coordinate 5,397, forward strand.
GAAGAAACCTGAAAAGTTCATCAGTCAGATTTTCAATCGCTGTGGGAATATCCCATTTTTCGGTATCACGAATATCAACATAATTAGAGATTGCCCTTATTTCAAGAAAGGGTATTTTCTCAAAAAGACAAACATAAAAAACTGCTGCACCCTCCATTGACTCAATATCCGGATCAAACTCTTCTTTCATTCTCGCAATGCTATCGGCTGCCCCATGACTGATATTGCCGGTGATGCCGTGAACGGCTTGCAGCTCGAGGTTTTCGTACCTATGTGGATTAATCATTTTGCCACCATGAAAAGGAAAATCATCAGGATCAACAAATCCTGCATCAAAAACTGTTTTTATATGATCCGCATCTTCTATTCCAAAGTCACAGAACTGCTCACTCTTAACATTGACAACAGTACCTATGGAGATTTCATCCCTGAAACTACCAGCAATACCGGCATTAATTACAAGATCATATTTACAAAGACTGAGTGCCTTCGTCAGAAAATAAGTTGTAAAAGTTGTACCTAAACCCGTGATGATTAAATCTATATCCAGGTCATACCATTTATAATTGAAAACCGGCCCTGTGTTTTCGGGAGCTTCTTTAAGGTTTTCGAAAAACTGATAAAGTTCAAAACATGTTGCGCCTACAAAAAGAATTCTCATCAGTGATGATTTGAAAAAATGATTAATGCAAAAGTATAATAACCTTTCGTTAAACTATCAATTTGTTTTTATACTTTCATACTCATTTTTTCAAAAAAGGTTAAAAAAAGTTGTTTATTTGTACGTTAAATCGGAATAATATATGAAATTTTCCCTGAACAGTAGAGATAACGAAGGTTACAGTAAGGTTGAGACCTACCATGAGGAGAATATTTTGAAAATGGCGGAGCATTATCGCGAAATTTTGAAATTGCTTGGTGAGGACACCGAACGCGAGGGTTTGGTTAAATCGCCGGTAAGAATCGCAAAAGCAATGCAGTTTTTAATGCAAGGATATAATATGGATCCTGAGATGATTCTGAAATCTGCCATGTTTAAGGAAGATTACCGACAAATGGTTATTGTCAAGGATATTGAAATTTATTCACTTTGTGAACATCATCTGCTGCCTTTTTTCGGAAAGGCGTATGTAGCCTATATTCCTAACGGATATCTTACCGGTCTGAGTAAGATTGCCCGCGTGGTTGAGGCATTTTCGAGGCGGTTGCAGGTTCAGGAACGGCTTACCACGCAAATTAAGGAATGCATACAAAGTACATTGAATCCTTTGGGAGTGGCGGTAGTCATAGAAGCTAAGCACATGTGTATGAGTATGAGGGGAATCGAAAAACAAAATTCAGTTACTACAACCTCCGATTTTACAGGGGCATTTCAGAAAGAGGCAACCAGACAGGAATTTATAAGACTGATCAGCTCTGACTTATCGTAGATATTTTCACTTCATAAGAATTGAAAATCATGGAAATAGATGAACAAAAACAGTTGAAAACCAGCTATTATAATGAAGCTATTTGTTACATGGAAAATGCGAAAGAAACTTTAAAAAACGCAGGTAAGGATAACGATTATTATATAGATGACAAATTTGTTAAAACAGCTTGTGGAACTGCATATAATGGGGTTTTGAAAGCTTTGGACTGTTTTTTAATTTTAAAAGAAATACCAACGGTTAAGAAAGGAAGTCGTAAAGACAAACAGTATTACGAAAAGGCACTTGCACAACTTGACAATAAGTTATTAAAATATTATGGAACGGTATATAAAGTACTTCATTTGGATGGTTACTACGATGGCGAAACAAATGTATCAATAATTCAAGGTGGTTTTAAAGTTGCTTATACCATTATCGAAAAAATAAAACCAAATTGATTCTGTCATTCCGAAATCCACAACGAACCGCAACCTAAATTGAAATTTTAACAATCAATTTGAATACTTGAATCTAAAACAATTCACCGTTTTCTTTTGGATTGCACATTATATATCTTTGCAACCAAAATTTTACAGAAAAAATTATGAAGGCATTTGTTTTCCCCGGGCAGGGTGCCCAGTTTGTAGGAATGGGTAAAGACCTGTACGACAATTCACCAATGGCTTTTGAGTTATTTGAAAAAGCTAATGAGCTACTTGGTTTTCGAATCACTGATTTGATGTTTAACGGTACCGACGAAGATTTGAGGCAAACCAAAGTTACTCAACCTGCCATATTTCTCCATTCAGTACTACTTGCCAAAACACTTGGAGATAGTTTTAAACCTGATATGGTTGCAGGACATTCGTTGGGCGAATTCTCTGCTCTTGTTGCTAATGGAGCCTTGACATTTGAAGATGGTCTGATTTTGGTTTCTAAACGTGCGTTGGCAATGCAAAAAGCTTGTGAAGCTGAACCCTCAACCATGGCTGCAATAGTTGGTATTGATGATGAGATAGTTGAAAGAATTTGTGGCGAGATTGATGAGATTGTTGTTCCTGCAAATTATAACTGTCCCGGACAACTTGTGATTTCAGGTTCGGTACAGGGAATAGACCTTGCCTGTGCTAAACTTACCGAAGCCGGTGCAAAACGTGCACTGAAATTGCCCGTTGGCGGTGCGTTCCATTCGCCGCTTATGGAACCTGCCCGTGCTGAACTTGCCGAAGCAATAAATTCCACACATTTCAGTACACCCGTTTGTCCGGTTTACCAAAACGTTACTGCCGGGCCAGTGACAGACCCAGATGAGATCAAGAAAAACCTTATCGCTCAATTGACAGCACCCGTTCGCTGGACACAGACAGTGAAAAATATGATTGCTGATGGTTGTACATCATTTACTGAGGTCGGACCCGGTCAAGTATTACAAGGTCTGGTAAAAAAAGTTGATCGTTCGATGGCAACCGTCGGAATAAACTCTTTTAAAGGATAATCCACGTATTGTCTTAAATAAAAACTCCCGGTACTTATCTATTCAGTCCGGGAGTTTTTGGTTTTAAACATCTTTATTCATCAATCCCATTTTCGTAAGACCCCAGAAAATCAATGATAAAACTACACCGACTATAGCTGCAAAGGCCATTCCTTTTAATTGAACAGAACCGATATTGATGCTTGCACCACTTACACCAACTACAAAAGTTATTGCACCCAAAACCATATTGCTGTTCTTGCTAAAATCAACTTTCTGCTCAACAAACATTCTGAAACCTTGAACTGCGATTACACCATATAAAAGCATGGTTATTCCACCCATAACAGGTGAAGGAATGGTAGAAATAGCTGCCGAAACTTTACCAATGCACGAGAAAGCAATGGCCAAAATAGCAGCTCCCCGAATAATCCAAACTGAATAAACACGTGTAATTGCCATAACACCAATATTTTCGCCATAAGTTGTATTAGGTGGCGAGCCTGCAAAACCGGATAAAACGTTGCTAATACCATCGCCAAGTAACGAACGATGCAAACCAGGGTTTTTCATCAGGTCAGTCTCTGTAATTTTACCTGTAACTATCAAATGACTGATATGCTCTGCCAAAACTACAATACAAGCCGGTGCAATAATAATTATGGCATTGAAATCAAAAATCGGGGCTTGAAACTTTGGTAAAGCTAACCAAGCTGCCTTACTTATTGATGTTGTGTCAACCATACCCATGGCAAGAGCCAATAAATAACCTGCTACAACTGCCACTAAAATTGGTATAACCTGCATAAAGCCTCTGAACATCACTGAACCAATTATTCCGATACATAAAGTAAACATCGAAACAATTAGAACATTTGGTGCTACAACAAATGGTGCTACTATCTGACCAACTGCTGTGGGCCACGGAGCAAGTCCTGCCTGTTGTGCGGCAACTGGGGCAAGTTCGAGTCCGATAATTGCCACTACAGCTCCCATCACAGCCGGTGGCATCACCACGTCAATCCATTTTATACCCCAAATCTTAACGATATATGAGATAATGATGAAGAATAATCCAAAAAAGATAAAACCCGATTGAGCATGGCTGAATCCGCTGTAAGTACTAATAATCAGCAAGGAAGGTGCAATAAAAGCAAAACTTGAACCAAGATATGCCGGAATACCGCCTTTGGTAACCCAGGAATAAATCAAGGTTCCTATACCATTCATTAATAACGCAATGGCCGGATCAATTCCCAATAAAATCGGGACAAGGATTGTTGCACCAAACATAGCTGTAAGATGCTGAAAACTAAGAGGTAAACTTTCCCAAAAAGGCAGTTTCTCACCAATACCGATAATTCTTCTCGTCATTTTTGTTATAGTTTTAATGTTTATATTTATTATTCAACAATTTATTCACTTTTTCAACATCAAATTCTCTTCCAAATTTTGGGTTTAAAATCTTTTAAAGCAATCTTAATCTGGTATATTTCCATAGTAATAGTTTTTTCCAAAAATAGTAAAAATGTTTATTCTACCCTCCTTGTGATTGCTTTCATTGTTTGATTATTTTTGTCATCGTCATTTATAAGGCAAATAAATATTTGTTAGTTCAAATATCAATATAACAATTCACAAATTAATAAAAAAGTAAATGAATTCAAATGAAAATTCGCGCCGATCGTTTTTAAAAAATGCCCTTATGCTTTCGGCAGCAACAGCACTTCCAACTATTTGGACAAAAACTTCAGGCAAAACAACCCCTGCATCAGGTCTGGCAAATGCCGGTGAGCGGGTAAATCTGGCTTGCATTGGAATAGGAAACCAGGGTGGATCTGACGTTATGTCATTATTTAACACAGGCTTAGCCAATCTTGTGGCCTTTTGCGATGTTGATATGGGTGCACCTCACACAAAAAAAGTACTGGAAAAATTCCCAGATGTGCCACGCTTTCAGGATTTCAGAACGATGTTCGACAAAATGGGCAGTAAAATTGAAGCCGTTTCAGTTGGTGTACCCGACCATTCGCATTTCCCAATTGTGATGATGGCAATGGGCTTGGGCATACATGTTTACGTTGAAAAACCTATGGCACGCACATTCAACGAAATTGAGTTGATGATGAAGTCGGCCAAAAAACATGATAAAGTTGTTACACAGATGGGAAATCAGGGTCACTCCGAAGGTAACTATTTCCAGTTCAAAGCATGGACCGAGGCCGGAATAATAAAAGATGTAACAGCCATAACCGCTCACATGAACTCAGCACGGCGCTGGCATGGATGGGATACCAAAATTAAGAGTTTTCCGGCTGCCGAACCGATTCCGGGAACCCTCGACTGGGATATCTGGCTGGGTGTTACTCAGCAGCACGATTACAACAAAGATTTTGTCAACGGACAATGGCGTTGCTGGTACGATTTTGGTCTTGGTGCATTAGGCGATTGGGGTGCTCACATTATTGATACGGCTCACCAATTTCTGAATCTTGGACTTCCTTACGAAGTGAGTATGCTGAAAGCTGAAGGGCATAATCCATTTTTCTACCCAATGTCTTCCACTATATTGTTCAAATTTCCGGAACGTGGCAAAATGCCTCCACTCGACATCACCTGGTACGATGGTGTGAATAACATACCTTCAGTTCCTGCTGGTTATGGAGTTTCTGAATTGGATCCAAATATTCCTCCTACAAGCGTAGGTAAAATTCAACCGGCAAAATTGAATCCCGGAAAGATCATTTATAGCAAAGAATTGACTTTTAAAGGTGGTTCCCATGGCAGTATTTTATCAATTATTCCTGCTGAAAAAGCCAAAGAGATGGCTTCAAAACTTCCTGAAGTACCCAAAAGCCCATCGAACCACTACGCCAACTTCCTTAAAGCTTGTAAAGGCGAGGAGAAAACCCGTTCTCCGTTCGAGATTGCCGGTCCTTTAAGCCAGATTTTCTCATTGGGTGTGATGGCTCAAAAGCTGAATACCAAACTGGAGTTCGACAGAGACAAAAAGAAGATTACTAACAATAATCTGGCAAATGATCTTCTTATAGGACTACCTCCACGCAAAGGATGGGAACAATACTATAAAGTTTAAATATCTGAACTATTGACATATAAATTAAAAAAAAGGGATTTCCGAAATAGGAATCCCTTTTTTACGCCCTATTATTTGAAGCAACTGTTTTATCAAAACAACATCGCTATTAAACATATATAGCATCGGTTAATATCATTTCTCTAAATAACGGTTTTATGGCTCGTTCCCTACAAATATCAATTTCGCGATGAAAATGATTTTTAAGCATTTCTTTTAACTGAACTTTCTTCTCAAAAATATCATCCGTTCCACGAGTCATCTCTATTATAATATCAATATCACTGTTTTCCGTCTGTTCATTGCGGGCAAACGAACCGAAAATACCTATTTTAGTCACATTAAACTGCTTAAAGAACAAATCTTTATTGTTTTCTAAAAAAGTTAATATTTCATACTTTTGTGTCATACTGTACTTCTCTTAAAACAAAACCATGTGTTTAAACACGCTTTAAATAGTCTGAGCATACCCACTGTTCATCAGCGATTCTTGTCCATTTTCCAGTTGTTTCGACTGCAGTTATGAATTCACCTCTATTCAGTGACCCAACGGTGTTGAAGCTTGTACCCGGCCCCTTTCTTATATTCAAGCGAGAAGCAATCACTAAGTAATTCTGATTTACCATAAAAACTTCATCCAAAAAAGAATTCCAGATTGAGTTATCAATCATCATTTTGGGACAAACTTTGGCTGTAATGTCAAAATGGCGTAAAATATTAATCCTTTCAATATTGTATTTGTTAGCTAAAAAATTGGTTAACTCAATAGTCTGTGTTCTGGTAATATTGAAATCTCCATCGCTATTCACACACATCTCTATACCAATAGAAACGTAGTTGGCAGACCCAGTATCACCCATAATTCTTAATCCATCCTTCAAATATTTATTGCTTCCAACATGAAAAGCAACCTCGTCATCGGGCAAACACTGAACAATACAGGTAGAATCAACAATGTAATGCGCTGAAGCGTATATAGGCTTACCTTTTTTGTCAACCGGACTTGAACTGAAGTAGTTTCTGTTTGCTACTGCTCCTGCCTTTGGATCTAAATTTGCAGTCCAGTGAATGATAATAGCTGAAATACGGCTTAATTTTTTGTTGGGACGGCAATGACCCGTAATAAACATCTCTTTTATTGGAAACATGTTTTTCGTTTTTTAGTATCAGTAATTTTTACCAAAGATATGCTATTTTCCAAAATTTAGTTTTATTTATTTCCACCTTCAATATTAATTAATTCAGATTTTTTATTAGTCAATATTGAAGTGTTAAAATAAACATTATCAGGTAGTTGTATTTGATAATTTCGGATATATGCTACTGAAACATACCCAATTGAAAAAGTACAATTCAACAAATGGCCTCCTCTGCTTTTGTCTGATGAAAGAAAGTGAAGGTGAAAATCATCCATATTGACATCCTTTAAATATTTTGGAAACTTATATCCAAACAGTATCCCTTCCTGTTGGGTGAAAGTGTAAACTCCCTGCATTTTATAAGCTTCAATCAGTCGTTTATATGGTTTCTCCTGCTTTGGTACACTTCGGATTATTATTGAATCAAAAGATCCCGAAATTTTATAGGCATACAATAAATTAGTCGAAGGAACTACGCTATCAATATATTGCTTAAGTTGGTTAAATTTAAGAACACGATCTATCCGGATTACAGTATCAGGAACGAAGGAGCATATTGCGGCAAAGGGTGTCGTGGCTGAATCACTCACCTTAGTAACTTTTGAATCTGAGGATACTTTGTAGCATTTGCCATCGTACAAAATCATTTCGCCATCGAGAGCATTAAAAGTTCCAATACCATAATCACCATGCTTTTTTAATTCTCCAATGGTCATTTCGCCATCATAAACACCTTCTAATAACGCACTTAAAGTGGAATATTGAAAAATAGAATTTGTTTTTGCCGAAACAGTTTTTCGATTACTTCCATTCAGGCATAGTAAACCAGTTATGATTATAAAAATCAAGAATCCGATACTGAGTAATTTTCTGAAGTTCATTTAAATTGTTTTTTTTAATGATGATTACAAATTAATATTCAAATTTCCCATAGTGGACATTTAACAAAGATATGCCTTTCTGATTATAAAAAAAAATTACCTTTGAAATTCAAAAATATGATTATGAAGAACTGTATCCTTCACCAGATTTTTTTTGTGTTATTAGCTTTTTGCCTGGTATCAATTTCCTGCACCGGAAATAAAACATCGGAACAGAATACAAACGGGCAAAACGTAATTCAGAAGAATATCACTGACAACGAATTACTTACACTTGTACAAAAACAAACCTTCAGGTATTTTTTGGATTTTGCCCACCCGGTAAGTGGAATGGCGCGTGAACGTAGTAACCAGTCCTTCGGCTATGGTGACGAAGTGGTTACTTCAGGAGGAACAGGATTCGGAGTAATGGCAATGATTGTTGCTGCCGAGAGAGGCTGGATCACAAGAGATGCTGCCTCACAACATTTGCTTAAGATGGTACTGTTTCTGTCGAAAGCCGATAAATACCACGGCGTTTTTCCACACTGGATGAATGGAACAACGGGCAAAACTATCCCTTTCAGCCAAAAAGATGACGGTGCCGATTTGGTCGAAACTTCCTATTTATTTCAGGGTTTATTGTCTGTCAGACAGTATTTTAATCAGGACAATACCACTGAAACAGAATTACGCAACAGTATAAATACTTTATGGAATAATGTTGAATGGAACTGGTTTACCAAAGGTAGCGAAGAGGTGCTGTTCTGGCATTGGAGTCCGAATTATGGTTGGGAAATGAACTTCGCAATAAGAGGTTACAACGAATGTTTGATCGTGTATGTACTGGCA
>CAILKW010000003.1 GCA_903834845.1 uncultured Bacteroidia bacterium
AAAAGCGTATCAGTGAGATTGAAGCTGCTTTATATAATGCCGAAAACGCCACAAAAATCAAGATATTTATTCCCGACAAAGATATGCCTGAGAATGTAGGAAGCAGACCTGTTTTTGAATTGAAATACTCGACAGATTGATGATTTATTCCCAAGGCGTTGCCATTGGGTTATGGTTTCATCGTTTCCCAAGGCGTTGTCATTGGGTTATGGTTTCATCATTTCCCAAGGCGTTGACATTGGGTTTTGGTTTCATCATTTCCCAAGGCGTTGCCATTGGGTTAGGGTATATTAGGCTTTAGCTTCGCTGATCTTCGATTCAGCCTGTTGATTGTGCCGGGATATGAACCGCAAATAATAAATTGTTTGGTGTGTGGATTATGTTAGTAAAAATGTGTTTGAATTATATTTGGAATCAAAATTATAGATGCAAATAAAAATCCCAGCACAATCCCCGCCACGCAGTGGAAACATATCCTAGCCCAACGGCAACGCATTGGGAAAACAATAATAGCCCAACGGCAACGCCTTGGGAAACATAAAATAAATGTGCCGGGATGAAAATGTTGCATAAAAAATATGGATATGTGTTTGAATTTTTATGAGAATGTGTTTGAATTACGTTATAAATCAAAATTATAGATGCAAATCAAAATCCCAGCATTTGTGAAATTTTATTTGTCTATTTTTACAAAAAAAAACGCAGTATGATAACGAAGGAGAAGCTTATTCAGGTCATTAATAAAATGCCTGCAAAATTTAGTATTGATGATATTATTGAGGAATTTGTATTGCTTAGTAAAATAGAGAAAGGTTTGGCTGATGTTGAATCAGGAAGAGTTTATTCTGAAAAACAAGTAGCTGAAAAAATGGAGAAATGGCTAATATAGTTTAGTCACATAAAGCTTTTGAGGACTATAAAGCTATTGTTGAGTTTATTGCGAAGGATTCTGAAAACTATGCTTCTTTGACTGCAAAGAAAATTTGGAATGAAATTAAGAGGATTGAGCAGAATCCAATGGAGGCACGAATGGTTCCTGAAGCTGGCTATATTGAAAACATCAGGGAGTTCATTCTTGGACAATACCGAATCATTTTTCAGCTTAATGGAGATTTTGCCTATTTGTTGACAATTCACCATAACTCAAGAAACCTCAGGAAGAAATCTCTTTTAGGTAAGTTGAGAAAATAGTTCCTAAATTCGATTCTCTACTTTCCAATAGTTTGAAGTTAGGATATATTAGGCTTTAGCTTCGCTGATCTTCGATTCAGCCTATTAACAGTGTCAGGATTAATATAGCGCGCAAAAAATCATTCATGAGCCCACTCCCCAAAGCCTTCTTTTGCCACTAAGACACAAAAACACAAAGGCTTCACAAAGGCTATAATGCAGATATTTAAATCTTTGTGAAATGCTTGGGACTTAGAGCCTTAGTGGCATTTCTTGTTTTTATCTTTTCGGAGTGTACTCATTGATATGTGTTTGAATTTGGAGGAAAATGTATTTGAATTTCGATGAAAATATAATTTGTAGTTAAAAATCATAATCCATGCACAATCCTTGCCACGCAGTGGCAACATATCCTAACCCAACGGCAACGCCTAGGGAAAGCAACGCCTAAGGAAAGCAACGCCTAAGGAAAAACCCTTGCCACTGCCCTGACAATTGAGCTGTCAGCCTCAATCTTTAAAGGAAAAGCAAACACTTCAAAATTGGTCTTATTAAGCAATTGTTCAAGATTGGTGAGGTTTTCGAGAATCAGAATATTGTTTTTAAGAAAAATATCATGAATAGGGTAGGGGGGGTAATCTGGTGAAAACCAATCTATACCAACAATTTTGATATGTTTATTTGCTAAAAAACGGGCAAGCTCTTCGGAAATGACAGGATAATTTGTGAAATATTGTGGCGTACCATAAATGATATTCAATCCGGAAAAAAACAGCACAACACTATCAGGCGAAATCATTGTATTATACGATTCCTTAAATTCAATAACCATTTCCCATCTGACATCAATCAGAACACCTTTTCCGGTAAACATCTCAAGCGGAAGTTCGGAAATCATTCGTGTATCTGAAGTTGTATGTTGTGGCCCGTCTATATGAGTTCCGACATGCATTCCGGTTGAGAGTCCATAATCATTAAAACCGTCATTATCAAGTACTCTGATTTGTTTGAGCTGAACGGGATCATCTCCGGGGAAAACAGGAATATTACTATATAACTTTTGGCTGAGATCAATTAATTCCATAACCATTAAATCCTGATCATAGCCGCCTCTTTCACCCAACCTTTATTTCCATCGGGTAAGCTCACATAAACCCATTCGCCGAGTTGGTCTGTAAGTTGAACGGTAACTCCTTCGTGTACAATGAATAGTTCGGTACCAGTTTCGCTTGGTGATGCTTTTACCCTCACACTACGATCGGTAATGACTGCCGAATTGTGGTTAATTAATTTTGATGTAAGACCAGAACCTATTGTATATGTGATTGTTGATAATGCGAAAGCCGTAACCGAAAACCAGAACGAAAGTCGTTTAATGCGATAGACTCTGGATAACAGGAACAATCCAAACAGGAAAAGAAACGCGAAAAAGCTGATTATGCTAAAATTACCCCAGAAACTAATTGAACGCGAGCTGATAAGTTGTTTCCACCAACGAAGAAATCCGGACTCCGGCAACGGCACAATATTGTCAACAATCTGATTACGTGCAAGTTCAAGATTATACAGAATGTCATCATCGTTGGGTGCAAGTTTTTTTGCCCGCTCATAATTCAAAATAGCAAAAGTGGCGTTCCCTGTCTTATAAAAGGCATTACCAAGATTGAAATACAACTCAGGAGATTCAAATCCCTGAGTGATTACAAACTGGTATTTCCGTATGGCATCGCGAAATTTTCCGGCATTATAAAGCTGATTTGCCTCTGAAACCGAATCTCTTACCGCCCCTGTCTGACAATATGAAAGCTGAAAAGCAGAAATCATCAGTAGCAGTAAACTATATTTTTTGATAATGTTGTTCATAATTCTAAAATATTTTATTCACAAACAATATTTTTATAAACTTTCCTTTTGAAAAAACTCCCAAAATAATTAACCATTAACCATTAATGAATTAACGATTAATCAGTTAATCTCCTTTTCCATTTGACTCATTACATCGCAGGCTTCGTCATAGATTTCATTCATTTTTTCGTTTCCTCCGCCCGGCGCAAATCTGGCAAATTCGCAGGTATCGAGTATTTGAATAAACCGTGCAACCACACTCTCGGAAGCTTTGTGATTAACTAATTCAGCGGCTGCCCTTTCTTTATAAAGCTCTGCAAAAGGTATAGTCATTTTATCGCTCAAATATCCCCAAAATGCACGTGTAACAGCTTCGTAGAATTTCTCTGTCGCGCCATTTGCCAGATGACCGCTTGCCTCTTTTAATCTTCGGAGTGCTACCTTACTTGCTTTTTTATTTTTCATCCTTGCTACATTGGCATATTCGCGGATTCGTTTCTGATATAAGAAATAAAGTGCCAATAAACATGAAATCCCAATTAAATAGATCAGGTAAAAACTAAAGCTTCCGAAAAATACATAACCTTTGGGTTTCAATTCGATTTTGCTTTTTATAAACCGAATATCTTTTCCCAGGTATTTTACTTCCTCTTTTGACACTGAACTTACCACATTGGCCGATTGTGTGCCATCACCCTTTGCAACATGTATTTTGAACTCTTGTGACGATTTGGTGACATATTTCCCTACCGAAGGATCGAAATAAACGAAGTCAACAGGCGGAATAGTATAATCGCCGGCAAATCGCGGAAGAAATAAGTATTCGAACGAAATATTTCCATTTAAACCCTCAGTTGTTACGGTAAAGTTGCTTTGTGTTTTAGGATCATAAATCTCGAAATCCGCAGGCAGCTTTATTTTTGGTGCGTTAATTAGCTTAATATTACCATTTCCGGTTACATCAATCCGAAGTGTTATGGCATCGTTCTCTTTAACATTTGTGGATGTGATTGACGAGCGTAAATCGAATTTTCCTACAGCTCCCGAGAAATCAGCCGGACCTGCAGGAAGTGGATTAACTGTAACAATTACAGGATCGCTTATAACAGTGGCGCGTACATTGGCAAAATTATCGAAGAAGTCATCGAAAAAGCTTTTTGGCTGGCGTACACGTTGCTGAACAATACAATCAATTTTTACTTTTCCGATTGTAATATTTCCTGTTTGCTGTGGGAACAACAATGTTTTCTTGAGCGTCCCAACATTGTAAATCTCACCGTTATAGGTTTCGCGCTGAAGAGAGATTTGCTGGGGCAAAGCTACATCCTGAGACCAGAAACCTTCGAAACTTGGAAGGGTAATATCCTCAAAACCATTAAGATTAACTTTTGAATAGATTTTTATTGTTGCCATAACGTGATCGCCCTTGTAAACACTCCTGCGATCAACATTCAGTTTGACAAAAAGATCTGAATTAGGGACTGATCCGGGGGTAGCGGTTGGTTTATCAACACCACCTCCGGCAGGTTTTGCCGATCCTTTCACCACTTCAATAGTTATTCCGTTTGAAGTATATGACGTGCCGTTAACCGTGACTTCAGCCGGATTAATAGTGAACCTACCTTCTTTCTTTGCCCTCAAAACAAACAGATACGAAAAAGACACTGATTGTGAACTGACACCGTTGATAATCTGAAAAGAACTGTTCTGTGATGTTGATGGTCCCATCAAAACATCAAAATCGGAAAGTTCGGGCAATTTCAAGTTTTTACCTGCAGCATTTAAGGTGAAAGCAAGCCTGAACTGTTCGCCAAGTTCCACTATTTTAGGTGCTTCCATTGTAAAGCTGACCTGTTGGGAAAATCCCGGCAAGCTGAATAGTAAAATACAAACAAAAAGATAGAGTTGCTTTATAACCATAGTGTCCTGAATATTTTTATTCATTAATCAAAATCTTCCAAAAATAAACATTATTACCAATTTTTCTCCACTTTTATTCTTTCTGCTTTCAAAGCTTGCGCTTTTTTTACTTTTTCCTGAGTCTGTTTTTCATCATTCTCAAGGGCTTGTAACATCTGTTCAGCGTTTTGCTTCGAGATTTTATTTTGCGGTTGTTGCTTTTGCTCCTGATCTTTATTTTGCTGATCCTTATTTTGCTGATCCTTATTCTGGTCTTGCTGATCCTTATTTTGATCCTGTTTATCTTTATCTTTATTCTGGTCTTTGTTATCCTGTTTTTCTTTGTCCTTATCCTTTTGCTTCTGTTCCTGATCTTTCTGCTTCATTTTCATAGCATAAGCCAAGTTATATTTTGTCTCAGGGTCATTCGGAGTGATTCGCAATGCTTTCTTATAGGAGTCAATGCTTGGATCGAATTTTTTCTGTGCAAGTAATGAATTCCCCATATTGTGATAAACCATTGATTTCTCGGCCGGAATAGTTGCTTTTTCAGCCAGTTTCTCAAATTCAGAGGCTGACTGGTCTGGTTTGTTTTGCTTGTAAAGCGAATTTGCCAGATTAAACTGCCAATGGAAATCATCAGGTTTAAGCTGTAATGCACGCCGGTAAGCAACTTCGGCCTTACCAAAACTAATAGTATCCAATTTCGTTGTATCTTTTAGTCCTTCAGCATAATAGCTGTTTCCCTCTCTGACAAATTTCCGCTCTTTCTGAGCAAACGAAACAGTTGTACAGACCAAACCTAATAGTATGATTATTATTTTTTTCATAGTGCTGCTCATTTTTGATTGCCAAATAACCTGAAGTTACGAAGCCACTTGTTTTTACGGTCAAGGATCAGAAAATCAATCAGAATCATAACCAAGGCAAGGGTTAGAAATAGCGGAAACTGATCATCGTATTCTGAATATTCGCGCGAATCCATTTCGCTCTTCTCCATTTTTTCGATTTCGTTGAAAAGATTATTCAAACCGACTTCTGCATTATTTGCTCTGATGTATGTTCCATTTCCTGCAGATGAAATCTGAGTTAACATTGATTCATCCAGTTTAGTAACAACAATATTGTTGCTTTTGTCTTTCAGAAAATCACTGCTTCCTTCAGGTCCAACAGGGATTGGTGCTCCCTGCGGAAGTCCCATACCGATAGTGTGAACAACAATCTTTGCTTCCTGCGCTGTTTTGGCTGCTCCAACGGCATCATCTTCGTGATTTTCGCCGTCAGTAATCACGATAATCGCTTTACTTCCGGCAAAATTCGGAGAGAACGATTTGGTTGCCATTGTAATAGCTGCTCCGATAGCCGTTCCCTGAACCGGAACAATACTCGTGTTAATGGCATCAAGAAACAGTTTGGCAGATACATAGTCTGTCGTTATTGGAAGCTGTACAAAAGCCTGTCCTGCAAAAACAATTAGTCCCAATTTATCATCTCTGAGGCGTTCTGTCAATTTGGCAATCGCCCTTTTTGCACGTTCGAGACGGTTTGGTTTAATATCCTCGGCCATCATACTGTTCGAAACATCAAGAGCAATAATCAATTCCACACCTTTGCGTTTCGATGTTAATAGCTTGGAGCCAAACTGCGGCTGTGCAAGTGCGGTAATGATAAACCCTAGAGCAAGCATCCATAAAATAAATTTTATAATAGGCCTGCTGGTCGAAACGCTCGGCATCAGTTGTGCAATTATGTCATTATTGCCAAACTTACGAAGTGATCTGCTTCTGTTTATTCGCGAAATGATAAACAAAACGAAAAATACCGGTATCACTAATAGAAAATAGAAATATTCGGGATGTGCAAATCTAAAAGATTCCATAATTCAATTTTTTCTGATTTCTTTAAGGGATATGCCTGAATACAACAAACTGTATAATTATTGCGAGCAGTGCAAGAATCAGAGCACCAATAGCATAGCGATTATACTCTTCATTCTTTTTGCTAAACTCTTTGTTTTCAATTTTAGATCTTTCTAAGCGATCAATCTCTTTATACACTTCAATCAATGTTTTATTGTTTGTCGCTCTGAAATACTTACCCTCGGTGGTTGTAGCGATTTCCTGCAAAGTTTTTTCATCAATTTTTACCTCTACATCGCGAATCTGAACACCGAATGGAGTCTGTACCGGATAAGGAGCAGTACCTATTGTTCCTACGCCAATTGTATAAACCCTGACTCCAAAGGTCTTGGCAATTTCAGCGGCAGTAATTGGTGCTATCTCGCCACGGTTATTTTCGCCATCAGTAAGCAATATGACTACTTTACTTTTCGCTTCGCTGTCTTTTAACCGTGAAACGGCGTTAGCAAGCCCAAGGCCAATTGCAGTTCCGTCTTCGAGCAATCCACTCTGCAAATTCTGAAAAAGATTTATCAAAACAGCGCGGTCGGTAGTAAGCGGACATTGAGTAAAACTTTCTGCCGAAAAGACAACTAAGCCGATCCTGTCGTACATTCTGCCCGAAATAAACTCCGTAGCCACCGATTTGGCCGCTTCCAGTCTGTTAGGCTGAAAGTCGCGGGCAAGCATCGAACTCGACATATCAAGTGCGATAATTATATCAATCCCTTCAACCGTTTGGTTTTGCCAGCTATCTGACGACTGCGGTCGGGCAAGACAGACAATCAGAAGGGTTAAAACTGCAAGCTGTAATACAAAAACCAGATGACGAACGGAGTGTTTCCAAGTCAATGGAGCTTTCTTCAGCGATTCAAGTGTGCTGATCTGAATACTGGCCTTCGATTTCTTCTGACGAAAAATGTACCAGAGAATCATGGGGATTAACCCAAGCAAAAGGTAAAACAGTTCAGGTTTGGCAAATACGACGTTGTTCATAGCTGACTCTCCTCCTTCTTATCACTTATATCAACAATTACATCTTCCTTTTCATCCGTTTCCGATGTTTTGGGCAACTCGCTTACCACTTCAATAGTTGTCTCTTTGACGAACAGATAGGCGTTAGCCAGCATCAGGTGATTTTCATCAGGTAATGGATTGAACTTTGCAAACTTTACAAAATCAGCTAATTCAAGAATATCTCTTAATTCATTGAACGATTTTTTCTCAATCAGTGATTCCTTGACTTTGAATTCTGCCAAAATCTCGAATGTTGTTTGCTCCATTGCCGTAATTGTGAACCTGTCTTCGATATAAACCCGTACGATATCGGTAAGACGAGTATAATAATCCTTAACCTTATCCTGTTGCCAGAGCTGTTC
Source organism: uncultured Bacteroidia bacterium (assembly GCA_903834845.1). Taxonomy (GTDB): domain Bacteria; phylum Bacteroidota; class Bacteroidia; order Bacteroidales; family Prolixibacteraceae; genus JAAFHB01. The sequence continues at coordinate 8,192 of CAILKW010000003.1, forward strand.
ACTTTTCAGTTTATCTAATTCCTGTAAGGCAATCACATGAGCTGGCAATTTGGGTTTTGGAGGCCGCTGAAATAAAGGTTTGTTCCTTCTTATCCTGCTGATTGCGTAAATTACCAAAAAAAGTATTGCACCAATCAGTATAAACCCTAACAACCAGGGTGCTATTTCCTTCAGTGTAACCGGTGCCGCAAATGGTTTTTTAATATCTACCGGTCCCCGTTTGAGATCAACCGGAGGAAATTTCACATAAAGCCTCAAATCATTGGTCTTTGCCGAATCTATACGATCCCCTAATTTTATTTTAAAGTAGAAAGAAGGGATATAATGAACTCCGCTGTCGAAACAGGTTATTAAGTAAGTCTGTTTCAACTGAATTTTAGTTCCCTCAAGTTTTGAGGTGTCTATCTTCGATTTTTGTAGAATTTCAATCTTTTGAATCGAATCCGGCAATTGCGGAAAATCAATCTTCGTTCCGGTCGGCTGCTCAACAATAAACAGTAGTTTAATCTGATCACCGAGCCATATTGAATCCTGTTGAAGTGCAGTTCCAAACTTTATTTCCTGTCCGTTTGCCATTAAGAGAGACAGAAAAAAGGCAGAAAACGCTAATAAATATTTCAGTTTAAACGATCTGTTCATAATTTGTGTTCTCTTTTCTTGAAAAGTGCAACAAGCGACTTCACATAATCCTCGCGTGTGCTGATATTGACATAGTCTAAACCTGTCTTTTTCAGTAATATATCTAAATTTCTGTTTTTTTCACTCCAGTAGTTACTATACGATTCCCTAACGCGTCTGCTTGACGAGTCAACCCAAAGGTATTCACCGGTTTCGGCATCTTTGAGTTTTATCATTCCAACAGATGGAAGTTCAGTTTCGCGCTCATCATAAATGCGAAGTCCAACCATATCATGTTTGTTGTTGGCAATTGACAGGGCCTGCTCCATTGAAGACAGGTTATCCATAAAATCGGAAATTACAAAAGCTGTTACCCTCCGTTTCATTGCGTTGGTGAGGTAACGCAAGGCAACAGAAATATCTGTCTTGCGTGAAACAGGTTCAAATTCAATAAGTTCGCGAATGATTCGTAAAGTATGTGTGCGCCCCTTCAGTGGAGGAATAAATTTTTCGATACGGTCGGAGAAAAAGATAACTCCAATCTTATCGTTGTTTGAAATTGCCGAAAATGAAAGTATTGCAGCAAGTTCAACGATAACGGCCTTTTTCATCCGTTCAACAGTACCAAAATCACGCGAGCCGCTCACATCAACAAGCAACATGACAGTCAGCTCTCTCTCTTCTTCGAATATCTTGATAAAAGGATGGCCATACCGTGCTGTGACATTCCAGTCTATGTTTCGGATATCGTCACCGAATTGGTATTCACGTACTTCGCTGAAGGCCATACCCCGCCCTTTAAACGCGCTGTGGTATTCTCCTGCGAAGATATTCCGGGAAAGCCCTTTCGTCTTTATCTCAATTTTCCGAACTTTTTTTAACAGTTCCGATGCTTCCACTTTTCTAATTTATTGAATTACTGATCAATAATACTTTTGATCCTATGCAGAATCATTCTACGTTGTTCCGTTAAGGAACTTCAATAGTATTCAATATTTCGCTGATTATCTCTTCTGATGTAAGATTATTGGCTTCAGCTTCGTAACTTAACCCGATACGATGGCGCAAAACATCGTGGCATACTGCACGTATATCCTCGGGAATAACGTAACCACGCCTTTTGATAAATGCAAATGCTTTGGCTGCCTGAGCAAGACTTATTGAAGCACGTGGTGAAGCTCCGTAAGTGATCATCTCCTCAAATTTGGCAAGTCCGGCTGCTTTTGGCTCGCGGGTAGCAAAAACAATATCCACAATATATTTCTGGATCTTTTCGTCCATATAAACCTCTTTCACAATATCCCTTGCTCTGACAATATCGCCAGGTTTTAATACTGTTTGAGCTTTCGGGAACTCCTTCAGAAGATTCATCTGAATAATCAATTTCTCTTCCTCTTTTTTAGGATAATTCAGTACCACTTTTAGCATAAAACGGTCAACCTGAGCTTCCGGCAAACGGTACGTACCCTCCTGTTCAATAGGGTTTTGAGTCGCCATTACAAGGAATGGGTTTTCGAGCGGATAAGTATGTGCACCGATAGTTACCTGGCGTTCCTGCATCGCCTCAAGCAAGGCCGACTGTACTTTGGCAGGTGCCCGATTGATCTCGTCGGCCAATACAAAATTGGTAAAAATAGGTCCTTTGCGAACCATAAACTCCTCACTCTTCTGACTGTATATCATTGTGCCTATTAAGTCGGCAGGCAGAAGGTCGGGGGTAAACTGAATCCTGGCAAATTTGGCATCAATAGTGTTTGCCAGTGTGTTGATTGCCAATGTTTTTGCTAATCCGGGCACACCTTCCAAAAGTATATGGCCGTCGGACAATAATCCGATCAACAGACTTTCAACCAGGTGTTTCTGCCCAACAATTACCTTGTTCATCTCCATGGAGATAAGATCAACAAATGAGCTTTCTCTTTGAATTCGTTCGTTAAGTTCTCTAATGTCCAATGTCTGATTCATAATCCAAAAGATAATTAATTATTGTGCTTTAAAAACGGCTACGAAAATAGTATTTTGATTTGTTTCAAAAGGCATGATTTAATTAAAAAATGTTAAGGCTTAAAAATGAAAATCAGGCCACCAAACTTGGCTTTTCAG
>CAILKW010000004.1 GCA_903834845.1 uncultured Bacteroidia bacterium
CGGTTTTTTAAACGATAAAAAGTCTCCTGGTCTTTTTGAACGATTGGCAATTTGGATCAGAGGCAACCTTTTTATCCCTGATGCCCGGAAATACTGGATAAAGCCCTCAATACTTTTTCTTGTCAGGTATATTCAAAACAATCCTGTTGACGCTATAATTTCAACCGGGCCACCACACTCAATGCACCTGATTGCATTAGGTATAAAAGAGCGTTTGAATATCCCGTGGCTTGCCGATTTCCGTGACCCCTGGACAGATATAGATTTTTATAAAGACATGAAAATCTCCCATTTCGCCGATAAAAAGCATAAGACGCTTGAGCTAAGAACTATTAAAGGATGTAATGTAATGGTGGTTGTGAGCCGCGAAATGAAAGAGAACTATGAAAAGATGGGTGCTAATAATGTGGTTCTGATCACAAATGGATTCGATACAGCCGATTTAGACAATCACCCGATAACCGCTGACAAAAAATTCTCGATTGCCCACATAGGCTCATTACAACCCAATAGAAATCCCAAAATTTTATGGCGTGTCCTCGAAGAGTTGTTGATAACAATTCCAGGTTTTCGGAATGATCTTGAAATTAAACTTGTGGGAAAAGTTGATATATCAGTTTTTGAAGACCTCGAACGTCACAAACTCAACGAAAATCTAAACAAAATTGATTATGTCTCTCATAATAAGGTTACTGAATTGATGAAACAATCAGCAGTTCTTCTTCTTGCCATAAATGACAGTTCCAATTCAAAAGGGATACTTACCGGAAAATTCTTCGAATATCTGGCGGCAGGCAGACCTATCTTGGCAATCGGTCCTTTAGACGGAGACGTGGCACAAATTCTTAAAGATAGTGAGGCCGGTGTGATTGCAGATTATCACGACACAGAGCAGATGAAAAAAATCATTATTCAGCTGTATGAAAAATACCTTCGCAACGATTTATCAGTTTTGCCTAAGGGAATAGAAAAATATTCAAGAAGGAACTTAACAGGAGAACTAACTGAAATTCTTAATAAGATAGTTTTATGATGAAAATTGTCACCATTGTTGGGGCACGCCCCCAGTTTGTGAAGGCGGCTGTGGTGAGCCGTGCGTTGAAAAAAGTTGGAATAGAGGAAATTCTTACTCATACCGGTCAACATTTCGACAAAAATATGTCTGATGTTTTTTTTGGTGAGATGCAAATTCCAAAGCCAAAATATAACTTAGAAATCAGTAATTTAAGTCATGGAGCGATGACAGGCCGTATGTTGGAAGCTATTGAGGCAATCATGATTCGGGAAAAACCCGACCTTTTGCTTGTTTATGGAGACACAAATTCAACTCTGGCGGGAGCTCTTGCCGCTTCAAAACTTAATATACCGGTTGCACATGTAGAGGCAGGCCTTCGGTCTTATAACAACAAAATGCCTGAGGAAATAAACCGCATACTTACCGACAGGATGTCATCAATTCTGTTCTGTCCTACAGAAACGGCGGTCAAAAATCTAAAGAAAGAAGGCTACGATAATTACGATTGCAGGATTGTTAATTGTGGTGATGTAATGCAGGATGCTGCAATGTTTTATGCCGGAATATCAGACCAACAATCTACAATTATTGAAAGGATGCAGCTTAATAAAAAACCCTTCGTACTTGCAACTATTCACCGACAGGAAAACACAGATGACATTTTAAAGCTCAGAAATATTTTTGACGCACTAAACGAGATAAATTCCACAGCCAATATTGTCTTACCACTCCACCCCCGCACCCGGAAAATAATAGCTGAGGCAGGAATAAAAACCAGTTTTGAAACTATGGATCCTGTAGGCTATCTCGATATGATTCAACTACTTAAAAACTGTAATATCGTATTAACCGACAGCGGAGGATTACAAAAAGAGGCCTTTTTCTTCAAAAAGCATTGTATCACTTTGCGCGAGGAGACTGAATGGATAGAATTGGTGGAACATGGCTATAACGTTCTTGCCGGAAATGACAGGTCAAAAATTCTTGATAATTACCAGACAATGCTGACTAAGACTTCCGATTTTTCACAAAATCTGTATGGAAATGGTCATTCATCGGAAACTATTGCAGAATTATTGGCAGAATTATTGGCAGAAATTTAAATTTTATTAGTAGTTTTAACCGAAAATATTTTGATGAATGATAGGCTGACCATATTAAGAGATTTAAAAGGACATTTACAGAATGAGTTCAGTTTTTCTGTAAAGGATATAATATTATTTGGGTCTCAGGCTACTGGTAATGCAAATGAGAATTCGGATTATGATGTTTTAATAGTTTTAAATCAAACCTATAATGCCAGAGATGAAAATAAAATCTACGATTTATGCTATGATATTGATTTAAAATACAATATCATAATTGATGCTCATTTGATTTCGCAACAAGAACTGAATACAATGAGAGGAAAACAGCCCATATTTACAAATGCAATTCAAAACGGACTATACGCATGACCATTGAAGAATCTGAAAGGAGAGAATTGATAAAACAGAAGTACCGTTAATGAAAATATCATGAAAAATATTGCCTTTTATTTTTCCGCAATCGCCATGTTTTTAATCTCGTGCAATGAAAATGTATCAAATCCTGATGTCAATTTAAGTATTTTAAAAGTTGAATATTCGGGTTGCTTTTCAACTCAGGGAAATTCCCTAAAATCCGAAACAGTACAAAATACCGACTCTCTGTATTATTCCATTGATAAGGAACTATTATCTCTTCATATTGATTTAGTTTACAACTGTTGCGGAATACTTAAAGATTCGGCTGTTATTAAGAATAACGTTGTAAGTATTTATATTTATGATAGTTGCCTGCAAAATTGCCTTTGCAAATGTACCTGTTTATTTAAATTCAATTATTCTATTCCGGACTTCACTCAAAAGACAGCCGATTTCAAAGTTTACTTAAAAAGTTACGGAACCAAGGATTATTTAATTTGGAAAGAAATGAAAGGTGTAATCAGTAAGCAGTAAGCAGTATGGAGAAGGGAGTAAGAAATTTTGGGATGGATTTGTTTGGAGCGAAACTATCACTGCAGGCCAAAATTGAGTACCAGTTGTGGTTCTGTAAGTTTAAAACTTAATCTGTGGAATGGGGTAATTCCGTGTTTTACTATTGCAGCACGATGAAAAGCAGTAGGATACCCTTTGTTTTGAGACCACCCGTATTCAGGATATTTTTCGTGTAAGGCCAACATATAATCATCGCGATAGGTTTTTGCAAGTACAGATGCAGCAGCTATAGAAAGATATTTGCCATCTCCTTTAATAACAGTGGTATGCGAAATATTCTTGTATGGCTTAAACCGGTTTCCGTCAACAATAATATGATCGGGAATTGTTGAAAGCTGATCTAATGCGAGGTGCATCGAAAATATTGAAGCATTAAGAATATTGACCACATCAATCTCCTGGTTATTATACATTGCTACTGCCCAGGCAATTGCCTCTTTTTCAATTATAGGACGTAATTCGTAACGTTGCTTTTCTGTCATTTTTTTCGAATCATTCAACATTTCAGAGCTGAAATCTTCGGGCAATATAACAGCTGCTGCAAATACCGGACCTGCGAGACATCCGCGCCCTGCCTCATCGCATCCGGCTTCGACCACTCCCCTATTCAAATTATGTAGCAGCATACTTTAGGCTTATTGATCCCTTATCCGGTTTTAAGCAAAACTGAGTTACTGCATAAGTGTAAATCTGAAACTTACTCCGAAATTCGAGTTTGTTGTCCGGTAAGAGTTTGATATAAAAGGACTGTTTAGGATTCTGTCGTAAAACAGCCTGACAATAAAAACTTCACTTAGGTTGTAATCGGCAGAGAACTTAATGGAGAAGGATTCCTGCCCTGCGGTAGTCTGATTGTTTTCTTCCATAAGTTTACGAAGCACCGTTTTATTCTTGCCGTAAGTTACATCAGCCCTAATATTGACATCGTTACTTAGCATTTTTTGAGAGGTTTTAGTCTTTACAAACAACTTCATATTTTCAAAGCGATATCCCAGACCCAAACTTGCCTCGTTGTTATAGATTTCCATTGCCTGATTATTTGTCAGGCTGAGCATAATGCTTCTTGTTTTCCGGTATTCGAATCGGGAAGTAAGATTGTTAAGCCATGTAATATCAACATCAAAAAGCGGATTAAAAGTTTCGTTTATATTGATAGTTGCGATATCGTAGGGTGACATAAAATTTTGCTGGGCATCAAAAACATAACTAAAACCATCATTTTCAGTTTTGTAATTAAGATTTGAAAGATAAGAACCAACACTGTAGGTTGATCTGTAATCGTGTGATATGCTCATTGATTTCATTACTTCCTTGAGTCCTTTAATCTTGCTTACCACACCCGAGTATTGTATCCGCCAGTTTGGCATCATAAATTTCACTGATGGGAATGGGCTAAGCGGAATTGATTCAGCACTTTTGCCCGAATATGCTGCCAAAAATGCGGGAATAAGTACCTGTTGTGACGAAGAGCTATAACCTAAAGGATAACCTGTCTTTGGATCAAATGAGCCCGGTACATAATTAAAATCGGAATTTGCCACCCTCGATTGGTCGAGTCTTCTGGCAATAACCTCGCGATTACTGCCAAATTGGCTCCATACTTTGGAGTCTTTTACTTCCGATTTCCCAAGCTTTTCGAAAGATGAGCCTATCGAAATTACCGACATACTAAAGTTTCCGTTAACAGTTTTATTATAACCTCCCCATCCCTTCTGATCATTATAAATAAGAAACTCGGATGAGTTGCTTGAATAATTACGACTTGCATTAATGTCAATTTTCAAATCGGGAATAGGGACCAATTTAGCCCTAATATTCAATCTGGTATTCTTGCTCATCATATACGGCTTATTCACAATGGTATCGGTTGAAATCCACCCATTCTTCGCAGCTTGTTGCCCGAAGTCGTTACTCTGATGACCCATCATAAAAGGTAAACCCGGAGCAAGTGACACACTCCCGTCTGCCCCTTCGTAATTTGCTGATCCGAAGAATTTTGTACCCGGAAGGTATCCGTAAATACTTGTTCCTCCATTTTCGGTATAAGAGACATTCACATTGAAAACCATCATAAGAAGGCGGGCAAGATATTCATCAATGGGAAAACCAATCTTAACATCCTGTTCTTTCTCTCCTGATACTTCAATAATTGCCTTTGCACAACTTATTTCGGGAGTGAATGTCAGACGATTCTCGTTCAGGATTTTTGTTTTCCCATTTATTACCTTTCCCTTATCGTCTGTTGCACTAACTGTTACCTTTGCAACACCGAGCTTATGAAAGATTGTCTGAGGCAGGTTCTTTCTCAAGACAACACTTGCATCCCTGAACTTGGCAATTGTGGTAGTTTTGGGTTTTTGAGTGTTTTGATTTTGGTTTTGACCCCTGGTTTGCGCATCTCTACGTCCTCTGCTGAATTCACCATATTTTTGATTTATCTTTTTCAAGTAGGGAACACGATTATAAAGTCTGATAAAATCTGCTTGTCCGTTAAATTGAACAGCTCTGGAATTATTAATACTATTACCAATTACATAATTACTTTTTGTGATCGGGGCCACATCCCAATCATATCCGGCTTGATAAATAGCTGATGCCGAGGTCCAATCAAGTATTGGTATCTTATTAATCGGAATAGTATATGAAATATTCCAGGTATGATGGTAATGAGTATTCCTCCCCCCGTCTAAAATACTTTGCCAGATAGTGTCGCGGCGAGCTTGATAACCAGGCAGATTTTTATCTAAGGCTCCAAGGGGTTCATCTATACGCGAGGAGTTTTCGGCAGAAAAGTCAACTTTTAGTCCGCGTGTTAAATCGAACCGTAAATCGTAAGTTCGATTCCAGAGAAAGTCTTTCAGATACGATTTTGGAAGAATGAAACCGGGATTAGTAATATTACGATATTGCAACACGCTGCTGGTGCGGTTCAGATCGGAACGGAATGAAATCTGACTTGGGACAAAATTGATGTTGAAATCGCGTATTAAAGCTAAAGCCGGAGTTTTTAGGAATTTTACATTCTTGAACGGATCGATAGAAACCGGGCGGCTTACGAAAAAATAATTGAGCATCGCCCGTGTGTTAATCGTCTGTTGCAGTGTAGTATTAATGTCGCCATAATCTAACTGGTTATGAGAATACGTAAGCGATAAATTTGAAATATCATAAATTTTCGGATTTCCAACTTTATTTGGTTTATCTATTTGGACGTTCGTCAAATTGATACTTTTTCTGGAAGTAAACATTTGAGATATTCGTTTTATTGAATCTCGTTCGTATGAACTGCCCGCAGTTGCCAGTGCATCTTTCAATTTAATATCTTTATCTAAAGGTGAATACTCGGGTGTAGAAAGGGATTTTGAGAATCCGAGATAAAGTGGGATTTTAACTCCTGCATCTGCTTTAAAAAATTTACCAAGTTCGAGATTGGCAGAAATATCATATTCACGACTATCATCCATAGTCCGTTGGCCCATTTTTGAATCTATGCTTCCAAAACCTGTTGTAGTCATCTTTCCGGCAAACGAATAGCTACCCAAATCGGCAAGATTACCCGACACACGACCAATTGCAGCCCACCCGCCGTTTTCCTCAAACTCAGTAAGTCTCAGTTCATTTACCCAAACTTCAATTGATTTGGGGCCAAGGGTTCTGCCTCTTTTATTTCGGATACCTATCATTGCGACTTCAACTTCGGCGAGATCGGGATTTCCTTTTATCTTAATAATGTTCTTATTTTTGTTTACACCCGTATGAATCTGTTCATAAATATCACCTAATTTTATTGATGATCCTGCGGCACGCATTTCGGCATTTCGCTCTTGTTTCAGACGGGGGAGCCAATCGAGCGGGATATAAACGCGGTTTGCTTCCGGCCAGACTACAAACCGATCACTCTCTTTACTGCTTTCGTAAAAACCGGCAGGGGTTAATTTCAACGGTATTTCGTATTCATAGTAGTTGTATTGAAAATCGGCTCCTAATCTAACAAACAAGTAAAGATCATCATCACGAAGGCTTGATCCTTTTAACTCTTCGGCATGAACCTCCAATTTAAGAGTTTTATACCTGCGCATATCAATCATCATTGTTTTATATGCACCACGGGCATCACCGGGATTCAAGTCTATAGTTCTCAAAACCATTGCCTGTTCATTCAATTGGGTCAGTTGGGCATTTGATGGATCAATAACACGACTTACTCCAGGGGGAATTATATAATTAACAGGGGTGCCATTGCTGTTTTCCTCCACATTCTTGGCCGATATCTCAAATTGAGTACTCTGAACAGGAAGGCTACTATCTTCGGTAAGGTCTTTTTCATACCTTCTCCAGTTGGTTCTCACAAGGTCAAGCGAGGCAAACCTCAATACCACTGGCTTTTGCCAATTGGTAAGAAACATCCTTATAAAACGAATTGATCTAAAATCGGTTATTGTACCATAAACTTTATCGGGAGAACTAATGGGAATTTTGAACTGATACCAGGTGATGTCTGCTTTACCACCGCTCTTTAGAGTGGCTTCTGCTTTCTTAATATCCGAAATATAGTTCTTGCCAATAACCATATTGTTACGGTCTATCTTCAGATGGTACTGATAATAGGCTTCATTTTCGTTCAGTGTGTTATCGTCATTAATATCCTCCACATCGGGTATTGATGTTGCGGCTGTCGGGTAACTCTCGGGCGACTGTTCAGAGGTTGGCGAATTACCCTCTGTCCGCGAATAAAATTTATATCTTTCCAAAAGATCCTTTTTTTCCTGGTCGAAGTCGGTGCCTCTGAAATAATGGTAATCATCGCTTGATGGGTCATTTGTAGCCTGCTTTAGGGCTGAGGCATCAACAACAGATGACAGATTCGCGAGATAATTATTAAAAAAAGTTTTTTCGCTTGCCGAATTCATCCCATCAAGACCAATATCCTGATTAACACGTGCTTGAGGTGAATTATCGAAAGCTTTAACCAATGATTGCTGCTGAGAGATCCGCCCCCAGTTTGTTGCATCAGTTTTTGTATTATCCCCATCACCGGGCAAACCGTGTTCAAAGGATTTCCGTCCATCGCGTAAAATATCTTCGGAAATATTTCCCAAGTTGAAATACAGATCACCTCCGGGATTAGGGTCTCCAATTGGATCCATCGCAAAAGGATCCATAAGCCAGAATTCGATATACTCAACATTTGCTGCTTCGAAATCACTGGTTTCGATTTTTCTCATAATTCCCGCCCATCTTTTTCCTGGCGTTTTAAGTAAACCATTCGACTCAACACCAGGGGAATAAGCAGAGGAGGAAACATCGAAATTATATGAACCTCTTTCAGAAGGATAGTAAGAAAGGTCGAGCGTTGGGATATTTGTTGGCTGACCTGCAGGTGTTTCGCGGGCAGGGAATATTTCCGATTGAAAAACCTCTCTTACCCGGTGATCGTCAAGCTTACTTTCGAGCAGGTACGATGGAGCCGTGCGCCGTTGCATATATGGGTCTATAATGTACCAAGCAAGATGAGCCCTGTTATATCCGCTTGCAAGATTATTTATTAAATCGCCCTCCGGAAATAACTCGTTTAACTGTGGAACACTTGCCATATACCAACCAACGAATGATTTCATATTTATTGGTGTTTTAGCACCTTCGAAGTCATCAAGATAAGCAGCACCTTCTTTGGAAATAACCTTTGAATGGCCCGGGAATAATCGCGCCCATTCACCTTCAAAAGCAATCTTCGAATCAGCAGTGGTTTTGAGGAATGGAAGTGCATTTACCAATCGGGTTACCAAGCCTGAGGTTGTATTATAGTTAACATTCAAACCTAGCATCAAGTTGGAAATAGGATCCTCACCATAGTTAACTTTTTGGTACAATGGTTTTTCGTGAAGATACATTGCAGTTGTCCCAATACTGAAATTTTTATTGAATTCATAATTCAAATGAGTTCCCATCATTGTTTTCCGTTGCATACTGAACAGGTCTTCGCTCTCTGTAGAAATAGAAATTGGAGTACCCGATTCGAGCAATCCCTGATTAATAATTTTAACCTTTCCCTGGGTATAATCCACAATGAAGTCAACGTCTTCCTGAAGCTGTCTTCCGCCTGCACTTACTTTCACCGATCCTCGTGTAATATTGATAGCATCAAGAGATATTTCGGTGTTCGATGAGCCTTTGTAGCTTCCGGCCATCCGGTATTTATTCTTTTCGGCATCCTGTTCAGCCACGGTTTTTGTTTTGTCGTACAAGCTTCTGAAAACATATTTATTTATTGCTGTCGCATCGCCATTCAACTGTCGTTCGATATTCGATCCAAAAGGTTCGATAACAGGAAAAATAATTCGTCCACGCATAGAATTAACAGTTATACCCTCTATAAAATCGAAAATTCCGTCCGGGTATGGGTCGTTTTGTGAATTCAGAAGATCGAGATTCATCACAGTAAGAAGAATTTTCTCTTTTAATGGTCCATCGGGCAGATAATTTATATTTGAGCCTGCAGCATCGTTCTTGAAAAGCACATCCAATTTAAAATCGTCACCTGAAATGCGTTGACCTTGAATATTATATATGTTTTTCATCATTAACCTCCAGTTTTTAAAAATTGGATTCAGGTTTGTCCCTTTAAGTAACTTCAGGATTAGGGTACCCGGTGCAATAATTCCATCTGTCGAAAACTCACCTACCTGAAAAGTTTCTCCGTTGACAGTATATTGATATGCAACAGCCAGAACCTCATCATTATTAATAGACTGGTTTAATGATAAATAACCAAGATGCCGGTTCAAAATATATTCAGTAGAGTCGAGTAAGCGGGCATTTTCAATTTTTTCGTAATCACGGCCTCCTACAAAGTCGCGAGACGATAATGTACCAAGTGTTTCTGTCAACCTTGCAATATCGCGAATGGCAGAATATGTTGTATTCATCTCTTTGTAAAGCCCGTTAATGGTGTTACCGGGGTAAGTATTTTGAGGATAAGAGAGTCCCGGAGTATCTCCAAAGGAAGAAATTGTCTGATTTTGTTTGTTTATTCCCTTTTCGCCAAGATCCATAAGTGCCAGGATATTACGTGATTCCTGAAAACGGCTTGATTTGTTTGTTACCCAAACTTCAATCTTATTTATTGTTACTGAAGATTTTATAATAGGCAATTCCGAAAGAGCCTGGTCGTAAAAATCATAAAAAAAATGGCCAAGAAGGAAGTGACGGTTTGCATCGTAATCCGTGGCATTTATTTCAAACTTTGTTTTTTCTGCACCACCTTCGGTATTAATAACTTTTGTTTCACCTTTTTGCTGAGAAAAAACTGTAGAGACGGCCAGCTTTCCGAATTGTAAATCAGTTTTTACTCCGAAAAGATTTGTACCTCCCCTGATTAATGATCCGGTCAATGGCATTGAGACATTTCCGGCTTCTACATTTTTTACAATGTCGTCTTCGTCACTTTCATAATCAAGCTTTATTTTATTTTCAAAATCGAAAGTAGCGTCTGTATTATAATTAAACCTCATTTTCAGTCGGTCGCCAACTTGTCCTTCAAGATTTACATTTATTTTTTGATTGAAATCGAAGGTAGTATTTCGTTGCATCTTTACCGGAATTGACGGGTTTTCGATTCTGTTGCTTTTAACACCCAAACTCATTTCGACATATCCTTGAGGTTTGATATTCACAATATTAGATCCAAAGACTTTATTAAAAGTCTCATTATTGATCCTCAATGACGGTATGAGTTGTGATTTTTGATCGAGTGAATTCTGTGCTATTCTTTCGCGCCAATATCGGTCTATTGATTCACGGATGTCGTTTTTCAGATATTCTTCGCGGCTCAGAGAAGATGGTAGCCGATAATTAAAAGTCCCAATTTTTTCGGATATCATGTAATCCCCCGATGTGGGATCATATTCAACCTGCCTTTGAATATTGGAGGGGTTTTTCAGGTAAAGAGCTGATGAATCAGGGATACCGGATTTAACAAAGACAGGCGCATCTTTAAATGGAAACGGGAGTAAGCCTACGGTATCGCGGCGAATGGAATCCGGAGCAACATTCTGATTAACAATCAATATTTCTCCATTTGATAGCTCTCGACCTATTGTAGCAATACTATTACCAAACAGAGACGAAATAATCAAAAAAGAGATAACTAAAGCTGTATTTATTAAAACCCGTTTCAACATATATGTTTAAAAACTTTTTAATGCTATTTTTAAAAGTTGCTCTACCGTAAGATCGGGTTTATTAGCTATAATTTGATCAACTGCTTTTTCAACAGCTTTTTTATTGAATCCCAACATTTCGAGAGCACTTAACGCTTCACTTCTTACAACCGAATTTACAGATCTGAAAACTTTATCAGAGGCAGGGCCTTTGCCGACTTTATCTTTAAGTTCGATTATTACCCTCTGGGCGGTTTTTGCGCCAATTCCCTTAATGCTTTTCAACAAATTTACGTTTTCTGTCAGAATAGCCTCCCGCAAGTCTTCGGGAAAATACGAGGAGAGCATCATAATTGCAATGGCTGCACCTATTCCGTTCACCGAAATCAACAACCTGAAAAAGTCACGTTCATCCTGATCTGCAAAGCCGTAAAGCAGGTGGGCATCTTCGCGTATTACCTCATGAAGGTAAAGTTTTCCCTGCTCTATTCCGTTAATACGTGAATATGTATTTACAGAAATGTGCAAAAAATAACCAACTCCGGCCGCTTCGATAACTACTCCGGCCGGGGTTAATCCCGAAA
>CAILKW010000005.1 GCA_903834845.1 uncultured Bacteroidia bacterium
GATTATGGCGACCCCGAACCTTGCGGCGAATATAATTGTCTTACAGAAGAATTTGCTGTTGCATTGGTAAAGCGCTACCAACTTTTCAAGATTCTTCCTGAAGTATTTTGGTTAGATGCCGGATGGTACACAGGATGTGGCTGGGACAAAGAAAAAGGCGGTTGGTGGCAAAATGTAGGAAACTGGACAGTTGACAAAGAACGTTTTCCTAATGGATTGAAACCTGTTTCGGATGCTGTACACAAAACAGGAGCCAAATTTATGGTTTGGTTCGAGCCGGAGAGAGTCAGTCCGGGATCCTTGATAGACCGCGAACATCCCGAATGGCTGATCAAACTAAAAGGAAATGAAAACTATCTTTTTGACCTGGGGAATAAAGACGCGCTAAAATGGCTGACCGAACTTATTTCGAATCTGTTAGCAAATGAAGGCATTGATTATTATCGTCAGGATTTCAATTTTGACCCTATGCCATACTGGGAAGCCAACGATAAACCCGGTCGTGTAGGCATTTCCGAAATCAGGCATATCGAAGGACTTTATACCTTTTGGGACAGTTTGTTGGAACGCTTCCCAAACCTGTTAATAGATAATTGTGCGAGTGGCGGGCGGCGCATTGATCTGGAAACAACCTCACGAAGCTCTCCATTATGGCGTACCGATTACCTGTATGGTGAACCAAACGGATATCAGTGTCATACTTTCGGATTAAATTTCTATCTGCCTATTCACGGTACTGCTATCTATAAAACTGATAGTTACACCTTTAGGTCGGGGTTAGGCGGAACCGCAGTGATGAATTGGGAAGTTACAGGAAAAGCATCAGAACCAATCCCTTCAATTCAAAAACGTATTCAGGATTACAAAAACCTGCGGCCATATTTTTACGGCGATTATTATCCTCTAACCGAAAGCAGGAATAATACAGGAGAAAATGTGTGGTTAGCCTATCAGTTAAACCGGCCAAACATGAAAGACGGAATTGTTATTGCTTTTCGCCGAAACGGAAGTACTAACGAAACAATTCGTACAAAACTTAGCGGACTCGAAGAGAATACGACTTATGAATTATTTTATGAAGATTATGGACTAAAGATCCGCAACACCGGCCATGAATTAATGGAGGGATTTGAGATTACCATTCCTCAGAAACCATCATCTTTATTGGTAAAGTATTATGCAATACAAAACTAATGGCGACATTTCATTTTGCTGTCTTTCGTACTCTTACGGCAAAGGCTTCAGCGGGATTTTTTACAATCATAAGGTCGAGTTCTTCCTGCGTGATTCCTTCGCTTAACAGTAGTAAAGTCAGCGAATTGAAAAGTGCAGTATAAGGGCGAAATTTTCCTCCTTGCAGTTTACCCGGCTGGTACCAACCGGCATCGTGCGAGAGCAAAACGCGATTTAGCTGACGGGTTGATTTCAAAAATTGCAATAAATTTTTAACTTGTATCAATGGTGTCAACTGATCTTCAATTCCATCGAGTGAGACCCAGCAACCCATTTGAGCGACTGCAAGTATTGCATTTCTATAAGGTTCTACCATTGCATGAGCCCATATAAATGCCGAAGGATCAATGTCATAAGCTTTTAGTATTTTCAATTGTGCCAAAGCAACGTCTGCTCGTCCTGTGTGTGACATAATTGTAAGTCCTGTTTCCTTATGTGTTATACTTGCAGCTGTTACAAGTTTTTTATCTATTTCGGATAGTGGGAAATCGTTAATCCCAATTTTAATAAAACCGGGTTTAATCCCAGTGTTTCCAATTCCGTTTTTTGCCTCTTCAATCCAGATTGCAGCAATCTCTTCTGCACTCATGTCATTGATCTCATGTGGAATATGTCTTTGTTTGTCAGCAGCATACCAGCCGGTATTTGTAATAATTCTTATCCCTGATTTAAGCGATAATTCTGCCAATAACTGTGGATCTCTGCCCAGAAATTCAGGTGTACAATCGACAAAAGTTTTGACATTAAATGGTTTAAGTTCTTCGAAATATGGTAGTACCTTCATTATTACCGAATCTTTATTGTATCGGTTCGGACTGATTGAGTCAATCATCGCAAAATCTACAAGAACATGTTCGTGTGTTAGTGTAATACCCATTTCGGAGGCAGGAATCTCACCTGTAACTGTAATCACTTTTAAAACGTTATTCCGGCACGAGATTGTTGATATTAAAGTAATAAAAAACAAGATACCAATAGTTGTGTTCATGTGAGAAGAGGTCATAAGAGATTGTTTTAAAATTTATGTGGCGAAGATAATAAGATAATTTTAAGATTATTGAAAAAAATGATCTTACAAGGTAAGGGTAATACATTCGGCGCAAAATTCATTGTAATAAGTATTTATCAAAGGTTTATTTCCTGTTAAAACCAATGTTTCATAAATGTTAAATAATTGTAAAAAAAAACAACATTTTTTTTGCATTGGTATTATTTATCTCTAATATTGCGTAATCATTTTTACAACGTAAATGCGCGTTCTTATCTTATTTATTTACTAATCTTAAAGTGTATGTTTTTATGAAACAAAAAAACTTGATTTTTCTGCCTAAGGGGAAATGGACCAGGATGTTACTCTCACTGGTTACTCTTATGGTTTTGATGACGGGTATGGCTTTTGCACAGAAAAAGGCAGTATCCGGAAAAGTAACAGACGAGAGTGGAGCTTCAATTCCTGGAGTTTCTGTTGTTGCAAAAGGGACAACTATAGGTACAGTTACCGACATTGACGGGAATTACAATCTTAGTATTCCATCGAATACAGAATTTTTGTCTTTTGCATTCGTAGGTATGATTTCAGAAGATGTTCAAATTGGTCAAAGAAGTGTGATCAATGTAACATTGAAAACTGAAATTGTTGGTGTTGAAGAAGTTGTTGTTGTTGGTTATGGTACCCGTAAGAAGGAAGAGTTAACAGGCTCTATTTCTACTGTATCTGACAAACAGTTGAAGGTTTCGAGTGCACCGAGTGTTGTTAGCCGTATGCAAGGCCAGGTATCAGGGATAAATGTAACCTCAAGTAACGTCCCAGGTGGTGAGGCTACCATTCGTATCCACGGTATCGGTACAGTTAACAATCCAAATCCTTTGTATGTTATTGATGGTGTTCCGGTTGGTCCGGGTAACAATGTTAACCCGAATGATGTTGAGTCAATTTCTGTTTTGAAGGATGCTTCTTCAGCTGCTATTTATGGTAGCCGAGGTGCTAATGGCGTAATTTTGATTACTACCAAACATGGTCGTGAAAATCAGGAACCAAGTATAACCTTGTCAGTCAGGACAGGTTTTGCACAGGCTACTAACATGTACAACATGTTGAATACCGCAGAATACGGCCAGGCAGTGTGGTTACAGGCAAAAAATCAAGGTAATGCACCAAATTCGCAACAATACGGTAAGGGTGCAAATCCTGTAATTCCTGATTATGTTCTGCCTGCAAATACTATGGAAGGAGATCCATCAGCCGCCGCAGCAAAGTACAATTATCCTGATTACCAGATTTATAAAGCCAATAAACAAGGTACAAATTGGTATGATGAAATCTATCGTACCGGTATCATTCAGGAATATGATCTTTCCGTTTCAGGTGGTGGCAAAAAATCAACCTATGCTTTATCGGGAAATTATCTTGACGAACAAGGTTTTTTGATCTACACTGGTTTTAAAAGATACAATTTCCGTGTTAATGCTGATACAAAGTTTAATAACTGGCTGAAAGTTGGCCAATCAATTCAGGCAATATACATCAATCAGAAAGGTGACTTTGGTAATAATGGTGAAGGTAATGCTATATCAATGGCTTACCGTATGCAACCAATAGTTCCTGTATATGACATACAAGGTAATTTTGCCGGAACAAGAGCTCCAGGTACAGGGAATGCTGCCAATCCTGTGGCTCAACTGTCTCATGCACAAAATAATGATGGGAAATGGTTCCGTGCACTCGGCAATGTTTACGCCGAAGCAACCATCAGAACAGGATTAACTTTTAAAACTCTGTTTGGCTACAATGTAGGTCAGTGGAATGCTAAAAATTATACCATACCAACCTTCGAAAACGCTGAACCTAACAAAGTTGCGGGTCTAAATGTTGACTCCAACTATTCAATTTTATGGAACTGGGCAAATACCCTTAACTACAATTTAATTATTAAAGACATTCATAAGATCAATGTAGTTGTTGGAACAGAGGCTGTTGAGAGCAATTATCAGGGGATGAGTGCCAGCCGTAGTCAGTATTTCTCCTTGTCGCCTGAATATATGCAGCTTAACTCCGGAGAGCTTAACAAAGACAACTCAGGAACCGGATCTGCCTGGTCTTTATTCTCTCAGTTCGGACGTATTAATTATGACCTTAATGGAAAGTATTATCTGGAAGCAACTGCACGACGCGATGGTTCCTCCCGGTTTGGTGCGGACAATCGCTATGGGATATTTCCAGCTGCCTCAGGAGCTTGGGAAGTCAGTAAAGAAGGCTTTATGGCAAGTACAAAGAGCTGGTTAGATATGCTTAAATTAAGAGCAGGCTGGGGGAAATCGGGTAACGACCAGATCGGAGAATACAACATGTATTCTACATTTGGAACTAACGGTTACACAGCTGCATATAATTTAAATGGAACAACCGGTTCTGCTGTTGCAGGATTTGAACCTTCAACAAAAGGTAACCCCGATGTAAGCTGGGAAACAACCGAAACCTACAACTTAGGTGTTAATGCAAATATGTTGGATAAAAAACTAACTTTTGCTGTTGACGTATGGCAAAGAAATACATCTGACATGCTCTATCGTTTAAGTGTACCTCAGACCATGGGTATTGCAACTCCTCCTTATGTTAATATTGGTGAGATGAAAAATACCGGTATTGATATTGAACTTGGATACCACAACACATTAATGGCAGGTAAATTTACTTACGCTATCAATGCAACCTGGTCACATTACAAAAACGAAGTAGTATCACTTTCCAACAATTTAAAAGAAGTTGTTGGGTATTCATTACGTCAAGTGGAATATACACGTGCAACAACCGGTCAGGCTTATCCGATGTTCTATGGTTTGATTTCAGATGGTATTATTCAGTCTGCTGCTGAAGCTACAGCTGCTGCTAAATTTGACACCTATACTACACCAGGTCACTTAAAATACAGAGATTTAAATGGAGATGGTAAGATTACTATGGACAAAGACCGTACTTTTATCGGTGATCCACACCCTAAATTTACCGGTGGTTTGAACATTGATTTGGGATATGCCAACTTCGATTTCAATATGTTCTTTTATGGAAGTTATGGTAACGACATGATCAACTATGTAAGCCGCTGGATTGACTATGGCCAGTTCGTGGGAGGATTAAGTCAGGATGCTCTTTACAATACATGGACTCCTACAAATCCCAGAGCAGGTTTACCTATGCTTGATGGAGCTGCTCATTCACAGGAAGCTTCTACAGCTTTTATTGAAGACGGATCTTACCTCAGAATGAAGACTATGAGATTGGGTTATACCGTTCCTCAATCTGCTCTTGATAGATTAAAGATGAAAAGCTTACGTCTATATTTACAGGCTACTAACTTGTTCACTCTTACCAAATATAAAGGTCTCGATCCTGAACTTGATTCATCTGGGATGAATATGGGAGTTGACCAGGGCTCATGGCCAACACCACGTCAGATTACAGTTGGTTTAACACTTGGTCTGTAATCTAATATGAAAATTATTAATTTAAAACAAAGGAATGATATGAAAAAACTATCAATTATAGTGGCTACCTGCTTTTTAATGGCCATATCTTTTTCTTGCGCCGATTCATTTTTGGATAAAAAGCCGCTTGGATCGACTTCCGAAGACGTATTTTACAGTGAAAAAGGCGTGAATGCTTTGTTAACTGGAGCTTACAGCATGGTTAAAGGGTCTGCTTTATGGACCGTCAGCTGGGGTGCATCTATCACAAATTGGACCTACGGATCCGTTGCATCGGATGACGCGGCCAAAGGATCTTATGTTGGAGATCAGATTCCAATCAATGAAATTGAGCGTTGGGAAGTATCAACAACTAACAATTACCCTGCGGATAAATGGATATTAAATATTGGAATGGGTGTCAACCGTTGTAACACAGTACTGAATGTGATTACCAAGACCACAGGACTTGCCACCGCGACAGCCACATCATTAAAAGCTGAAGCACGGTTTCTGAGAGGTATGTTTTATTTCGAATCCTGGTTGGTTTTTGGTGACAAAATCCCTCTTATCACAGAAGATAAGGTTGATGTTGCCAGTACAATTTCTAATGATAATGCGGCAGGTGTAGTCTTAAAATTCATTATCGATGACTTGTCTTTTGCAGCTGCAAACCTTCCCGCTAAGCAGACACAAGTTGGGCGTGCAACCAAATGGGCTGCAAAAGCACTTGCAGCCAGAGCCTATTTGCAGGTTCTTGATTATGCATCAGCCAAACCTTTGCTTGATGAAATCATCAACAGTGGCCAATTTTCGCTTGCACCCAAGTTCTTTGACAACTTCCGAATTTCACAAAATAATAACGTAGAAGGTATTTTTGAAATTCAACGTAATGTCAATGACATCAACGAATCGTTAAACGGTGAAATGGGTATTGGCTTAAACGCACCTTATGCCCCAGAATTGGGTATGTGCTGCGGTTTCCACCAGCCAACACAGAACCTTGCTAATGCTTTCAAAGTTGACGCAAACGGCTTACCATTGTTTGACACCTTTAACGCTACAGACTTGAAGAATGACCAGGGTATTGCTTCGAAAGATGAATTTATACCAGCTACTGATTTGCTTGATCCACGTATTGACTTTACAATGGGACGGCGCGGTCTTCCTTATATGGATTGGGGTATCATGCGCGGTATGGACTGGATCCGCGACCAATCATGGGGTGGACCTTATGTTACCGTTGAAAAAACTTTCTTTTACAAATCTGAACGCAACACATTGTCAACAACCACAGGATGGCAGACAGGTATCTGTGCCAACAACTTCCGCTACCTGCGTTTTGGCCATATTTTGTTGTGGAGAGCCGAAGTTGCTGCTTCTGAAGGCGATCTCGCTACTGCACTGAAATATGTAAATCAAATTCGTGTAAGGGCTGGAAAAGAAGTCGTTATGGGAAAGGTTAATATTTATAAATTGCCATTGGATGTTAACAACGGTGATACATGGAAATCTTATGTGGACTTTAATCAACCTGCTGCCAACTATAAAGTTGGTGTTTATACTGCGTTTGCTGATAAAGCGGCAGCGATGAAAGCAGTTCAATGGGAACAGCGCCTTGAATTTGCTACCGAAGGTATGCGTTTCTTTGACCTGAGACGTTGGGATATCGCCACTCCAGGAAGCATGGCGGCCACTTTGAATGCATTTGCCCTTGCTGATCAGAGACAGAGGCCTGACGTTATGAAAGGTGCCTCATTCGATGCAAAGGATAAATATATGCCTGTTCCTCAAACTCAAATGGATTTACAACCTGGTGTTTTAAAACAAAATACTGGTTACTAATAGTTATTTAATTTTAAAAAAAAGGTTGGCATTTGCCAGCCTTTTTTTGTTATGAACACCCGACTAAAACATAAGCGGGTCTTATTTTTTCACTAAAGACTTGAATATAATTATTTATTCACAAAAAGCAATTGCGATTTAAGGTTATAACCTTCAACAATAACTTCCTGATTTTTTTGTTCCGAATTATTCCATTCAGCTACTAATTGCTTTTTCTCGCCCGGAAGAAGAGTGAAATATCCGTCAGAGAAATTGGCAGGTAAAATAATTTTGCCGCTAATAGATTCGCGAAGGTTGAATTTCAGACCAATAGCCGGTGATTTAGCAGAGTTAAATACAACAAATATTACTTTGCCGTTTTCCTGTTTCACTATTTTTGCTGTCAATCGTACTTCTGTCAGATTATTAAATTCGTTAAAAGAGCCACTTACCTCTGTACTTTTCCAATATTCATTCTGTGACAATACTTTATTGCCTTCCGAAAGTGTCAGGCGGAGTAAATAAACTTGTGGCAATCCCGACGGTAATTCAGTTGTAAAGCAATCGGTCAACTGATTGGCTTGGATATCCGCCTTTATGCTTTTGCTATAAACTTTTTTCCCTGTCAGGCCATAGACTTCTTGTATTACAGTCAGTTGTTTGTAAATTTTCAATGTTGTATTTATAACTACTACTTTGTTGTCGTGAAGATTCATTTGAATATGAAGCGGTTCACAGGCTTTTTTCGAGCCAAAGAATGAGCCGAAAGTTTCGTAATCCCACGAGTAAGTTTGCCAAACCATGCTTGGCCAAGCGGGATGGCTCATCCAAAGCAGAATACCACTTGCTTTTTTCCAGATTTTGCTGTTCCAGCTTTCAAACATTGCTCTGTGACTGTCGTAATTCACAAGTTGAGCTTTTTTGCAAAAGTCATCAAGATTGTCACTTTTGCCATATTTAGTTTCTATGGCTTTCATGTAATCTTTTTGACCGTCATGCAAATCATGGTAATACCAGGTGTCGCTAACAGGCCATTGATCCTGTGCTGGCATAAACGAGCGAATCGTAGCAGCAGTTGGAATCGAAGGTGTACCTAATTCCGTTGAAAATCCTTCAGCAATTTTTTTGTAATAATCCCCCTGATCAGTCAAATAGTGCCAAGGTCCACTTGGTCGGAGGTTCAAATTGCGTGAATTACCCTGATATAACCTTGTTCCATCTTCATTCGCAATAAGTGATTGTAATTGAGGTTCAAGTTGTTCTGTTGCATAACCTTCGTTTCGGGGACACCAAACTGCTATTGAGGCATGGTTTCGGAATCGTTTCACAACATCAGTGGCGTTAGCCATAAATAAGCGATTGTCATTAACATTCAGATTATAACCTTCGGTTGAAAGCCAGAAATCGTTCCAAACCAACATCCCGTATTCATCACAAAGTTCATAAAATACCTCTTCGGTACTTTCACCTGTCCAGTTTCTTATCATATTGAAATTAGCTTCTTTGTGAAGTTTGAAATACGGTTCAATCTTTTCGCGAGATACCCGTTTCATGCCATCGTCCATGCCCCAATTACCACCTTTGCAGAAAATAGGTATTCCGTTTATTTTAATAAAAAGAAAAGGATTATCACTTTTCTTATCTATCGAAATTAGCAGCGAAGGATCAGCGTTTTCGGCCAGTTTAGGTAGGAAAGTTCCCTGACCGACATCCAAGCGATCCAAATTATTAAACATCACTTTTCCGGCAGCTTTTACAGGATTAAACTCAACACGCCACATACTTTTTTCAGGCTGAGCAACAGCCATTTCATACGAAAACTCACGAACGTCGAACCTAATTTCTTTTTGGTCGGAAATATTGCCGCTTCCGAGCTTTACTTGTAACTTCAAATTATATAATTCCTGTCGGCCATATCCGTTAGGCCACCATAAACGTGGATTCTTTACGTTTAACTGCGGAAATTCAGAAGTTGAAAACTGTATTGCCCGAAATTCGTCCGGTTTCAATTCCAATGTTTTACTAAATTCAAAATCAGATATTGCGCCGGTAATAGTTACCTTTTGCTTAGTTTGTGAATTGTTTTTTATTCCTGCGTTTACAGTAATAGCCACATTAGTGGTATCAGGAAGCGGCAAATCGGTAATTATTTGTGGATCAACTATTGATATTGACTCAGTTAGTCGCAGACGCACATCCTGCCAGATACCTATGTTCCGGTCGCGGATACCAGGAACCCAGTCCCAACCTTCGGAAGATATAAACGTAGGGCCATCAAGACAAAGCTGACCGCCATTGGGTCCCTGACCTGCACGTGGGGATTCTTCCTGAGGAATGCCAGGATTATGAGGCGGATATATATGCACTGCAAGAATGTTACCTCCTTGTTGATTAATAAGCAGTGTGGCATCAAACTCTCCGTGATGAAAAGCTCCTGCAATCCTTCCAAGTAGTTTACCATTGAGCCAAATATCAGCTTTATAATTGATTCCGTTAAACAGCAGCCAGATCGTTTTCCCTGAACAGTTTTCAGGAAGTTTTATCGGCAAACGATACCACCAATCTTTCCGGCAAAGCGAATCGGTAATAAACAAGTTATTTAATCCGAAATAAGGATCGGGATAAACGCCCTGATCTACTAATGTTGTCAATACTGTTCCAGGCACCGTGGCATTATACCACCCTGCAGTATTGAAATTGGGACTAAACAGCGACAGTGAGGCACTTGTTACCTGATCGGCTTCGGCCAATTCCCAACCCGAAGAAAGAATGTATTCATTTTCAGATACTTTTTGAATATCAGCAGGAACAGCTACTTTAGCCTTCCGTACGGAAATTACTGGTTTAACTACTGATGCAGGTAGTGTTGGCCGTTCCTGTGGCTGGCTGAGACCAAAATTTATTTTATATTGGGAATATGTACTTAACGAAAGTAAAAGCAAAAAAATAGAAACTAATTGCTTTTTGCAAATTCTTGAAAACCTTATTAAATGTCTGTTCATTGTGTTTCGAATTAATATTAATCAGCTATCTGAAATTTTATTTTTTAGTTTTTTTATTCCATCCAGGCATCTCATCCAAAGTTATAACGTTTGAACTTTCATACAATTGAGATATTTGAGATATTGTATTGTGCTTAACAGTCAGTTCAGCCCAGCTCATAAAGAAAGTCCATTTAGTCTGTGATTTCAGTTCTGATGAAGTGGGTAAAACCTGACATTCACCGATTGCAATTGGCTTCTTTCCAGCGGTTTTCACAAAAGCATTGTATTTTTCAATAGTATAATTTGTCTTATCGCTGCTGTACATATCCATTGTGAGAACATCCCAATAATCTTTTCCGGGGTTAAAATCTATTAAATCGCTATTCAAAGTGCCAAAATCCTGTATATTCCAAACCCAGATAAGGTTCTTTAACCCCTTGTTTTTTGTGAGATAGTCGTGAGTGATTCGAAACAATTTAGCTGTTCCATTGCTGCCTTTTCTCCCTGCCCACCAGAATACAGGTTGATTCATCTCGTGAAAAGGACGAAAGAAAACTTCAATACCTTTGTCTTCCAGATATTGAAGGCATAATGCAATATCATCTAATTTCTTTTTCCAGATAACATTTAACGGCTCACCATCTTTAATCAGCGATTCCCATTCTTCATCTGTTAATTTATCCAGTACACCTTGATCATTCCAACGACAAGGCTCTGAATGTGCAGGAGAACAGGTATGCCACATCAAATTTATTAGCGATCCTTTGTTCCATGCCTCTTCAGCTTCATAAATCATCTTCCAACGTTCGTCAACATCAGTTTTTGAAAACAAAAAATCGCCGCTCCAAAGTCCGGGAGTTTTGCCGGTTAACACAGTAATTGAGTCTGTCCATAAATCAGGATTACTGTTGGGTTCGCGGTTATGAATACCTGCAACAGTTTTTGTCCCCGAAATACTATAAAGGTAGTTCAGAGACTTGAAGGGTGTTTGAGCAGCAACAGGATAAAACTTAAGTAAAAATAGTATCACCGGAATTAGTGAAATTTTGAAGATTGTATTCATTTTTTTTGCCAGGGTATTGATCCGGATAACTGAATATGCCGGGTTAATTGATTAAAAAGATTCTCGTATGCCATTTGTTTGGTTTTTTCCAATGGTTGTTTTTCGTAAGGATCTTCCCTCAGATTAAAGAATTGCATAGGTTCCCACGGTGTATTCTGAACAATTTTATAATCTTTATACCGTGCTGAATAATACGACAATCCACCATATTTAAAACCTCCTTCCCTACGCATAAAAAAGACCTGTCTGTTGTCAGTAATTTGTTCTTTACCCTTTAAGGAAGGAAGTATGCTGATTCCATCAATCTTATTTTCAGTTTTTACTCCGGTAATCTCACAAATAGTAGGAAACAAATCCATCAGCAAACAAACATTTTTCGAAACCATCCCCGGTTTGATTTTATTTTTCCACATAAAACCTGCCGGAACACGGATTCCTCCCTCGTACAAATCCTGTTTGCCACCTCTGTAAGGCCCGTTAGTAGCTTCGCTTGACAGTAATCCGCCATTATCGGATGTAAAGATTATCAATGTATTATCTAATTGACCTGAAATTTCAAGTTGATTGAGAATACGCCCGATGTTCCAGTCGAGATGTTCAATCAAGGCAATTAGTTTTGAACGTTTTTCTGATATTCCGGAATCCCTTTTTTTTACTTTAGTCAGCCATTCAGCAGGTGGTTGTAACGGATCATGCGGGGCGTTATAGGCAAGATAAAGAAAAAATGGTTCTTTCTTTTTACTCGATTTATTCAGATAATCAAGTGTCCAATCGGTAAATATATCAGTAGCATGACCGGAAGGATTAACAATTTGATCATTTATACGCATATAATTTATATCATGGCGAAGGTGAGTGTAATAGTCATCCATCATATCGCCAAGAAAACCGTAAAACTCATCGAAACCTTTGCTGTTTGGAAGGTTTGGAGCTTCGAGTCCTAAATGCCATTTCCCAATAATTGCAGTTTTGTAATTCGATTTTGTCAATAAACGAGGTAATAATACCGCCTCGGGTGTTAAATAACCCCATGATTCGTTTTCGTGTGTCCTAATCACTCCCGGCACACCAACCATATCGGGGTAGCATCCTGTCAATAAAGCTGCTCTGCTGGGCGAACAAACTGTACTGTTGGCATAGAAGTTGGTGAATTTAATCCCTTCATTAAAAATTCTGTCAATATTCGGGGTTTTTAGGTCCTTAGCACCTTGACATGAAAGATCTCCGAAACCCAGATCATCTGCCAAGATTATCAGTATGTTGGGATTCACCTGAGGATTTTGTCCCTGTGCTGAACATACAGCGAGAGAAGATATTCCCGCCACGATTCCATATTTAAGAATTGAAGATGATTTTAGTTCCATAATTATTATATTTCTGTTGAAATTTGAACCCGAAATTACACTATTTTTTGAAACGAGGTGGATGTAAATTAATTTTCTGTAATAATACTTACAGTTCAGTTTATTATTCTTTCCTTTGCTTTTGTAAGAATAAATTTTGAAACAACATTAAAAATTGGCAACAGGATGGAAGGTTTACAGAAAATAGCAACGTTCTCTGATGGTTCGGGAGAAATAAATAACTGTAAAAGTGCATATATACGCCCAATTTGGCATGTATTGTGCTGGTTTACTGCATATATATAAATTAGTTATTGGTCAGCTTAAAAGACAACAACAATGGCAAAAAAAGACGTAAAAACAAACTTATTAAATCATTCAGAGGCTAAGGTTAGACTTCTCGGAGAATATCTAAAGAGATACCTTAATATAATCTGAAATGACAGATATACTACAAGAATAAAAATTTATGATTTATTCTGAGGAGAAGGACTTTATGAAAATGGTGGAGAAGGAAGCCCACTCGTAACAATGAGACAAGTAAAATACATTCATTTTGTAAACGCGGCTAAAACGTTTAATATTCCGAAAATAGATTGTCACTTTAATGACTTGGATACGAAAAAAATTGAAAAAGTAAAACAGGTTATCAAAGATAAATCACTCTACTATTCTGAATTTGGCGAACTTGAATATTCGACAAACGACTACAAAGTTGAATATGAAAATCTTTTAACCACTTTGCCAAAACTCAAAACTCGAAATCAAAAAGCATTTATTTTTATTGACCCTTATGAATATAATTATATAAAGGCAAGTCAGATAAAGAATTTAATGTCGCAAGGTAATGCCGAAGTTCTCTTGTGGCTTCCAACACAATTCATGTATCGATTCTCAAGCAATGGCACACCCGAAGCATTGAAAGACTTCATTATTGAATTAATACCAAACTTCAGTGATTGGCGACCGGGTAATGTTTGGAACTTTGTTGCTCAATTAAAGGAAGGATTTCAGAACTATTTAGGCGAGAAATTATTTGTTGATACTTTTACAATTCAAAAAGATGTCAATACGGTGTTTTGCCTATTCTTCTTTACTTCGCATATTAAGGGATTTGAAAAGATGTTGGAAGCAAAATGGGAAATTGACACCGAACAGGGAAAAGGTTGGGACTATGCAGGAAACCAACCAAGTTTGTTTTACGATAACAAAACAAACCCACTTGAAGAAAAACTCAAAGAATATATGAAAGGCCAAAAGCGTTATAATGGAGAACTTTATGAGTTTACGTTAAAACAAGGTTTTTTACCTAAGCACACAAATGAAATTTTTTACAATTGGCAGAATAATGAGAAATTAGAAGTTATAAACGCAAGCGGAGAAAAGGCGAGAAAAAAATCTTTCTATATTGTATATAACTACTACAAAGACGACAACAAAAAAGTTAACTTCAATCTAAAATAAAATGGCACAATCAAGTATCGAATGGACAGAAATGACATGGAATCCCACCACAGGTTGCGATAAAATTTCAGCTGGTTGTAAGTTTTGTTATGCCGAAGTTATGTCTAAACGATTGCAGTCAATGGGTATAGAAAAATACAAAAATAATTTTGACATAACCATTCACGAAGATGATTTACAAACGCCTTATACTTGGAAAAAGCCAAAAGTTGTGTTTGTAAACTCAATGAGTGACTTATTTCACAAAGATGTTCCTCTTGAATTTATCAGGAAGGTATTTACGGTGATGAAGGAAAATCCGCAACACGTTTTTCAAGTATTAACAAAACGTGCTGACATTCTAAGATATTACGATAGTGAAGGTTGGTTAGATTGGAGCCATAACATTTGGATGGGTGTATCGGTCGAAAACAGCAGATTTACAAAAAGGATTGACCTATTAAGAGAAACAAAAGCAAGAGTTAAATTTCTTTCTTGCGAACCATTAATTGACGCAATACCAAATTTAAATTTAAAAGGTATAGATTGGGTAATCGTTGGTGGCGAAAGTGGTAGAAAACCAAGAGCTATGAAAGAAGAGTGGGTAACAGGCATTAAAAATCAATGTTTAAATGCTGATGTTCCTTTCTTTTTTAAACAATGGGGCGGGACAAATAAAAAGAAAACAGGCAGACTTTTGGAAGGAAAAATCTGGAACGAAATGCCTGAAATTGAACTATAAAAAAGTGTGTAGAAAGGAAAAACCAACAGTTTACAGCAACTACAATAAATTGGCTGTGCAATGGTAAAATGAAGCATTGGGTTTGTAAAAGAATATTCGAAGATGCGTGATCATATAACAAAGGCACAAGATAGTGCCATTATGAACCATCAGAATAATTACCTGCCAGAAAATTCGATCTCAAAGCTTGTGGCGTACAAACCAAATAC
Source organism: uncultured Bacteroidia bacterium (assembly GCA_903834845.1). Taxonomy (GTDB): domain Bacteria; phylum Bacteroidota; class Bacteroidia; order Bacteroidales; family Prolixibacteraceae; genus JAAFHB01. Next base: position 15,303 of record CAILKW010000005.1, read on the forward strand.
CCGGAGACAAAAATAAACTTTAGTCTGCTACCTATTCTCCAAAATCGAAAACCTTACCCCCCGGTTTTTTTCATTAATCGTAGCCAACGCATTAACCTAAAAAGTTTACCGACAGATATTTTTTACCCAATCCTCAAATTCTTTATGAAAAAGTTTGTAATTCAGTTTTTTAGTGTTTACTTTGCTTTCGGTAGGGATGAAATTAAACAATATTTGTAATTAAATATGATTATTTTTGGTTTATGAGTGCAATAAAAAATATAGAAACAAAAATCAGCCAATTATAACCAGGA
>CAILKW010000006.1 GCA_903834845.1 uncultured Bacteroidia bacterium
AAAAACGGTATCTATCACCGATTCAAGCTCCTTTAAAGAAGTGAATTTCAGACCATATTGGGCAACTCTTGAATTCATCTTGTCATATCCAAAGATGGTGACGAACTTATCGTAAACGAAGAAACTTCTGAAATTGCAATTCCCTTCGTTCCTGACATCTCTTGGGGTTATGGTGTTGTATTCCATAATGATGGAAGCATCAATTTTGGCCTTCTCCCTCAGGACTGTTTCATAATATTTTTCCTTATGGGAATCTTTGATCCGTTTCGATAACTCCTTGTAAGTGTTCTCATTGATGTCGTCAATCCCGTAAAGGTCTTTCGCCGTAATGAGTACTGCCCTTCCATAACCTGTTGATCGGGTATTGGCCCAGAAGTTTTTGAATACGTCCCATTTTTCTTCAAGGCTCTTGTCTCTTGACTTGAAAACAGAATACAACTGGTCGGATGAAGCACCTGAAGAGATCAGGTCTTCCAACTGATAGTTGATGAACAGCGTACTAAAATCAGCCACACCAGCTAAAGCCTCTTTTTCGTTCATCAGGTGATCGTGGGTATCGATCAAACGGATGGCATTGACTGCATCAATGATCCGTTTTTCAAAGCCCGGTTTTGGCAATGGCCTTGCAACAACCTGTGATATAACAGGCAGTGAGCCAATAAATAATAAGATAATCAGAAGATAGGATTTTAACCTGTTCATTAAGATGGCGCGTTATGCTAAAATTGATTTTTTATTTGCGATTTATAAAAAGGAAGCTGGCAACCAGCCGCTATCAGTCGGTTGCCAACTGCCGGTTTCTAATTCTTTTGAACATAGAGTGCCACACCCAAAATGTAAACCATGCAGGCACCTACAACAGTTATGCTGATGATCGGACCAAAGACGGTACTTACATAACCCATGACAAGCGGAATAAATGCACCACCAGAAACGGCCATGATCAGCAAACCAGAAATCTCGTTGGCACGATCCGGCATTTTCTCCAACGCAAGTGAGAAAATGATAGGGAACATGTTGCCACATCCCAATCCGATGATGAAAATGGAAATAAATGCAACTGTAAGATTGGGTGCAAAAAATACGCCCAATACACCTGCCAGCGAAACTAATGTTGTCAATAAAAGGAAGAAACGAGGCTTAATCCAATTTAAGATTATTGCTCCCAAAAACCGTGAGATGGTCTCACCGGCAAAAAACCAACTTATTCCAATAACCGCTTTCCCAAGGTCTAAATTGTATTTTGCAATCAAGATATTGGCAATGTTGGTATTGATCGAAACTTCTGTTCCAACAATCAGGAAAATGGACAAGGCCATAAAAGCCACAAAAGGATTATTCAGCAATGCGAAACAAGATCTAAATGTTGCAGGCTTGCGTTCCGGTTTTGATTCCTTAATTGGGGTAGCGGATAACCATAATGCGGAAAGAATGGAGGTAATCCCGTAAATTGCAAATACCAATTTCCAATTACCAAAAGCCCCGGCCACAAATGAAGTAATTATCGGACCTGAAAAAGAGATGATTGCTTTAACAAACTGTGAGGTGCTCATGTAACTGGCCAGTTTTTCGGAAGGTGAAACATCTTGTAACAATGGGTTAGCTGAAACCTGTATGATCGTATTCCCAATTCCAAGAAGAATAAAAGAGGCAAACATCATTGGAAAAGAGTAGTGTATAAAGGGAACTAAAAGGCCTACTGCCTGCAATAACATGCCAATGTTAAGCATGTTACGTTTCCCATATTTATCCTGCAAAATACCTACAGGAACTGAAAGTACAAAGAACCAAAGCAATACCATCATTGGAAGGAACTGAGCATAAAAGTCAGTCAGTTGAAAGTCTTGCTTAATGTAACCCGTAGCCACTCCGATAATGTCAATAAAACCCATTACGATAAAGGACATAAACACCGGAAGCAATTTCTGAAGTCCGAATTTTGAATTGTTCACAATTTAAAGTATTAATAATTAATAACTTGACTATATCTGAAAAAATTTATAGTACATTTATTCTTCAAGTAGATTTACTTCTTTGATCGTACCGTCACGTTTGATGCGGAGTGTTTTGATTTCGAGGGCACTAAATTTGCCAGACCACTGTTTTTTGACAAACCGCAAATCAAGTTTAGCTGTGGTAGCAGCACCTGAAGTTTCGACACAACGCACTATCGTATCATCACCAATTTCAGATTGTTTAATCGAAGAAACGATCACATTGGGTACGTCCACCGAGAGGAAAGAATTTGATTTTGGCAGCAGACCTCCATGGATACCCTGGTAAATCGCAGGTGCAGGTTCAACAAACTGCTCGGCAAGCCTTACCACATTAGCTTTTACCCATGTTTCGGCATGAGGAACCAACATCATTTTAAAGGTAAACATTCCCTGATCCATCCACAAATGTTCAGCGGTCATATCGAGTACTTTAGGATTATGATGAGCAAAAACGGCGGAACGGGCAACAGAGATGCGCATATCGTTGTTTTTCACATTGTAACCATACTTGGCATCATTGATTACGGTCAAACCATAAGTACTGCCAGAGCTTTTGCCTGTAACGTCAATCCAACGTTGTGCGGGATCTTCATTGCCATTGGCTTCACGAACGATGTAACCATAAGGGGTTTCATAAGTTGGAACCGGAGCCTCAATGTCAACCGGGAAACTGAATTTCAGCATTTTGAGGCGTTCATGCCAGTCTAATGTAACTTTAGCGCCAATATTACGGGACCCGGAACACAACGACCAGTCGATTGATAAAGAGGAGGCTCCCCATGTTGTGGTTACACGTAAAGTGGCACGAACCGGACCGTTCTCCAATATTTTAATATCAGCTTTACCAAACTGGCCAATCTCCTTGTCGAAAGTTTTGATATCGTGACTCCAGGTATCGCTTGGATCATCAATCACAACAGCTTTACAACCTGTCTGACCACCTGCAAATACCTCTTTTTTGTTCTCCTTGTCGTAGATGCTCAAAGAGCCATTGGAAGAAAAACTAATTCTGTAGAATTCATTTTCAAGCCTGTTTTCCTCAGCCTTCACCTGTCCGGCAGGAACACCGGCATCACCATCGTGAATCCTGATCTGACGGTAACCCATTGCAGGAACCGGAGTGTTTACAATAATCTTTTTTCTGCTACCTGTCTCGGTTGAGCCTGCCGTCCATTGATGCGGAAGTGGATTTCCCTTTTCATCTTCAACGCGTGATTCTTTGTGATTATTTCCCCAGTTAAAGTCGTATTCCACATATTCCTGAATATCCCAGGCATGAGGGTTTAATACAACCATGTAAGAGGAATCAGGATCTTCGGCAGCGATCTGCCATTCAAGTTTCTGAATTGCCATAAAGGTAGCCTGACTTGCTACATCAAGCGCATATCCATAACCGTCACGTGCAGTTTTGGAATGATCCCAAAGGGAAGTCCCAGCCATACTGTCGTGAAATTGCATAAAGAGTACCCTTTCCCATGCTTTTGTCAATTCTGCTTTGGGATATCTGGCTCCCCAGGCAAAAGAACCGACCGCTGCAACCTTTTCAGCCAAAACAAGGGCAGCTTCTGACTGACGATTTCCTTTTTTGATTTCCATTTCACCGGTATAACAACCCGCTGCATGGTGTTGCAGGTCGTCATTAACCGTGTTGAGTTTGATTGATTTATCTGCCCGGATCTCTTTAAAATAACGTTCCGGTGTACTGTAAATCACAACCGGTGCACCTTTTTCTTTTTTTATCTCTTCGATGGAACGCATATTTTCCTTAGTAGCGCCACCGCCATGATCGCCAGCTCCAAAGAAATAAAGAAAACTCTTCACGGGTTGTTTATCCATCACTTGTGCTAAAACTCTTGGCATACGGTTCTTAACATCACCACTGTCATTATAGCTCTGTTCAATTCTGTATGTCAAAACCTTAGTGCCATCTGCACCTTGCCACCAGAACAAATCATCAGGAATTGGTTTTTCATGTGGCCCCGGGCGCATAAAAATATAGGTGTCCATTCCCTGTTTGGAAATGATCTGAGGTAATGTGCTTGTATGTCCAAATGAGTCAGGATTAAATGCAATTGTTGCCTTTCTGCCGAATAATTTCTGGAAGGTTAATTGACCATAAAGTCCCTGGCGAACCATGGCTTCACCACTTGGAATGTTCACATCAGGTTCGATCCACCATCCGCCCATGATGTTCCACCGGCCTTCATTGATCCGTTTCTTAATCTGTTCGATCATCTTTGGATCATTTTCAGCCACCCAGGCATAAAACTGTGCAGAACTTGAGATAAAACAAAACTCTGCATTTTCGTTCATCCGGTCGAGAGCAGACTGAAAAGTACTGTGTGTAATCGCAAGTCCCTCAGACCATGGCCATAACCAAACCGGATCAATGTGGGCATGACCGATCATGTGAAATTTGTACTGAGGTGCATCGGCAGGCCAGGGCAAAACCTGTTGAAAATCGTCAGCCATTAAATTGATAGCAGGTGCTACTGCAAACAAAGCTGTTCCCGCTGCGGTATTTCCAATGAATGCGCGTCTTGAAATCCTGCTTTTTTCTTTAATTTTGTTATTCTCCTGCATAGTATGAATATGTTAAATCATTAATAATTGGTATTCCTGTTGAAAAAATATTGTTCTAAAATTAGGCAAAGTGTGTGATATACAGGTAAATGCAATTCCTGAACAAAAGCAGTCCTTCTACCGGGAACGTTAACCAGAATATCACATATTGGTTTCATTTTGCCACCTGTCTCGCCAGTTAAACCGAATACAGTCATTCCTTTTAGTTTAGCGGTAAGCATAGCGTCTATTACATTCTGTGAATTTCCCGAACTGCTTATCCCGATCAGGACATCTCCTGCATTTCCATATCCCATCACCTGCTGGGCAAAGATCAAGTTGGCATCGGTATCGTTGGCAACTGCCGTAATCAGAGCACTGTGGGCAGTTAATGAAATGGTTGGTAATGCCATTTGGAGTTTTTCAGCAAGATATGCCCCGCGCTCACCAGCAATCGAAACTAATTGTTGCTTCATATCCTCACCAAGTGGACGCTTGTGTTCAAAACCTTTCATCAACTCTCCAACGATATGATCAGAATCGGAACAGCTCCCACCATTTCCGCAAACAAGGACTTTCCCCCCGTTTTGGTAACATTGGATAAGGCTTTGGGCTGCTTTCGCAATTTCATCTCCAATGGGTTTCAGCTGAGGATATCTACCTATTAGTTCTTCTATAAAAATGTTGCTTTCCACTTCCTGATGTTTAAAATTTATCCTTATAAATGGCTACACACAAAGCTGCGTAATCACCAATTGAATCACCCAGTTCGGCTGGTACAATACGGCAAACACCCAGAGCTGATGGAATAGCTTCCATAAGCAAAACACTGTCAATAATTGGTTTAAAAAGCATTTCATTTCGAGCATAGATGCTGCCAATAACAATACATTCAGGATTAAGCACGTCAATCAGGATAGCCAAACCCTGACCGAGATATTCTGCTGAAATTCTTATTATTTCATTGGCAACAGGGTCTCCGGCAAGTGCCGCTGTGGCCACCATTTTTGTATCTATTTCATCAATCAAATCCAAGGATTGACAAAAACCAACAGTTTCATTATTATTGAGTAGTTTAGATACTATTGATTTTGCCAGCTGAGCAATTCCACCTCCGCTGCAAAAACCCTCAAAAGAACCAGCCTTACCGAATCCAACCGGACCCGTTTTTGCTAACCGGATATGCCCAACTTCACCTCCAAGATCATTGGTTCCACTGTACAATTTTCCGTTTAAAATGAGACCTGCACCCATTCCCGTTCCAAAAGTCAGAAAAACCATATTTGAGGTTCCTCTGCCTGCACCCATTAGCCATTCTGTTAGTGCGCAGGCATTAGCATCGTTCTGAATAGCCGTTGGTATTCCATATTTTTTCTGAAACAGGTCAACGATAAAAACCTCATCCCATCCGGGAAGATTTGGCGGCGAAAGAACGATACCCCTGACACTATCCAAAGGACCACCACAACTAATTCCAATTGAAGTTACTTCCTTAATATCAGTTTGATAAAAAGTCAGCAAATGATCTAACTCTTGCTGCATCCTCCCGATCATCAGATACGGATCGGGATAATCACTTGTTTGAATTACTTTTTTGCCTATTACTAAAGGCTGCCCTTCACTGTCAACATTTCCAAGTATTACAGTACACTTGGTTCCACCAATATCAATACCAATGATTTTCATGCTTATTTTCTTTTTAAATTCATTACTTTATACCAACGTTGATAATCATCTAATTTAAAGGGTGCTACTCCTGCTAAATAGTGATTTGAATATTTTATGTTTCCAATAGTAAAATCAACCAACCACATTGATTGATTGTTCGTTTCAGGAATATAACCGATAATTGTCTTACCGTTAATCGGAATATTAAATGAAGCAGAAAATATAGTCTTTCCGCTATCTGCATCCCTGACAATAAC
>CAILKW010000007.1 GCA_903834845.1 uncultured Bacteroidia bacterium
ACTGGTTTCAGTTTCATCGTAATTAATAATTGAATAAAATAATGATCAAATTTATTTTGACGGGAGTTGCCATGCTCCTCCAATTTTTTCAGATGGCTTCTGCCCAGTATAAGGATTGGAAATATTTAGGTTCAATATATATCCTGACGGACCCCGAAGGCGCTGCAATTCCCGAAATTGCAGCGGAAGGTAATTTCCCCATTTTAATAAGGCTCACTAAAGAGCTTTTCGACTTTAAGGAAGCAAAGGGACAAGGCGAGGATATCCGTTTTGCCACAAGTGATAGTCTTCCAATGTGTTATCAGATTGAGCAATGGAATGCTGTGGAAGGCAAAGCAAGTATCTGGGTAAGAATTCCCAATATCAGGGGGAATTCACGGCAGAAAATTCAGGTTTTTTGGGGAAACACGGAGGCACAGGACGAATCGGACGGCAAAAAAGTGTTCAATGAATCTAACGGATACCTCAGTGTCTGGCACATGAACGATCCTGTTAAAGATGAGGTGGGCACTGCAACCTCTAAGGATCAAGGTACAATACCGGTAGCGGGAATTATTGGCCCGGCAAAACATTTTGAGAAAGGGCATGGAATATTTGGGGGTGATAATCTGGAAACTTACCCATCAGGCGCAGGTGCAAGTACAACTGAAGCATGGTTTCGAACCGATAAACTGAACACAACAATTCTCGCTTGGGGAAAGGAGCAGCGACATGGCAAGGTGATGATGAATTACCGTAGTCCGTCGCATATTGCCATTCAGTGTTATTTTGCCGATGTCGAGGGGAAAAGTATCCTTCCATTGAACCAATGGTGTCAGGTGGTCCATACTTATTCCAAAAACGATTCAAGGGTTTATATAAATGGTCAGTTGGATGGAGCGACCACCCCACTTTTGGAAATACCCTCTCCTGTAAAGATCCAGATAGGAGGATGGGACCGATACAGTTTTAAGGGCGATATCGACGAGGTCAGGATCTCCAATGTGGTCCGTTCACCAAATTGGATTAAATTACAGTATGAGAATCAACAACCTGTGCAAACACTCGTTGGTTCATTGGTTCAGAAAGGAGATGATTTTTCTGTTTTACAAACGCGAATGACTATTAAAGAAAGTAAAAGTGCCACCCTAACTGCGAAAGCCGGAGGTGCACAGAAGGTCTATTGGATGCTTAAAAGCGGTGTCGGGGAAACCATACTTGCTTCTGATCAACTCTCCTTTACTTTCAACGCCGGTCGCGTGGTTGGGGATAAATCATTAATGCTTCAGTTTAAGGCCATCTATCCCAACGAGGTAAGGGTAAAAAATATCCCAATTGTTATAAAGGAAGATATTCCTGAACCTGTGTTCGTCCTAAAAGCCCCAAAAACCTGGGACGGACGTTCCAGAATCGGAGTGGTTCCTGAGTTTAAAAATCTAAATGTATTAAAATCAAAAGGGGTTAGTGAATTGAAATACCGCTGGGACATCTCCGATATTGCCACCTTAAAAGAAATTTCCTCAGACAGGCTGATCCTTCTCAGAGCCCAGAATAGTGGCACCATGAAGGTGACCCTGACTGTCGATAATGGTGGCCAAGAAAGTATCAGTTCAACAACAATTTCGGTAAGGGAACCGCTGAAAGATGATTGGTTGGAGCGGAAACCCGATAAAGATGAGAAGCCGGAGAATAACCAATTTTTTGCCCGTAATAATAGGAATGAAGGTACTTTATTCTATAACGGAACCCTTGCCAAGGCGGCAGATTCAGTCTTTTTAAAAATATTTGCAAATGGTGTACTGTATCACAAGGAGATGCAAAAACTCCCCCTTGACCGCACTTACCATTTCTCAGCCAAACTAGAGCCGGGTCTGATAAAATACCGGGTTGAATTTGGATCAAAGTCAGGCATTAGTGAAGAGGTACTTGATACAATGGGCAATATTGTTTGTGGTGATGCCTATATTATTGACGGTCAATCAAATGCTGAAGCAAATGACTACGGAAAGGCCGTAAATCCATTCACTAGCGATTGGGTAAGAAGTTTCGGAAGTGCCGAAACCAATTCTGAAATGGCTCGCTTTGGAAAGTGGGGTAATGCGGTATCCTACGATAATCATGGTGCAAAATTCCAAATCGGGTATTGGGGTATTGAGCTGGCCAAACAACTGGTCGAAAACCACAAGATCCCTGTTTGCATTATTAATGGTGCTGTTGGTGGAAGTCGTGTTGATGCCCATCAGCGAAATAGCGACGATCCACAGGACATCAACTCTATTTATGGAAGGCTACTGTGGCGTGTTCAACAGGCCAGATTAACACATGGAATCAGGGGAATTTTATGGCATCAGGGTGAAAACGATCAGGGTGCGGACGGTCCGACAGGTGCTTATGGATGGGAAACTTACAGGCAATATTTTATTGATATGACAGGAGCCTGGAAACAGGATTATCCAAACATCCAACATTACTATATGTTTCAAATCTGGCCCAAATCGTGCAGTATGGGTGTCAACGGCTCGGATAATATGCTCCGAGAAGTTCAAAGAACTTTACCCAATTATTTCTCGAATATGAGTATCATGTCAACTCTTGGGGTTAAACCTGCAGGAACCTGTCATTTTCCTCCTGAAGGTTATGCAGAATTGGCACATCTGATTTGTCCATTAGTTGAAAGAGACAATTACAGCAAAGTTTTTACAACCTCAATTACTCCACCCAATCTTAAAAAAGTCTATTTCACAAACGATAAAAAAGATGAAATATGCCTTCTGTTTGATCAGGGAGTGAAATGGAGTGATGCTTTGATCAGTCAGTTTTACCTTGATGATGTAAGTATAATGTTATCAACGGGTAGCGGTTCGGGAAAAGAGATCAAACTTAAACTTTCCAGGCCTTCGGTTGCCAAAACGATCACATATTTGGACAGTAAATTATGGAGTCAGGAGAAACTTCTTTATGGAGAAAATGGTATTGCAGCACTTACCTTCTGCAACGTTCCCATTTTAGATCAGAAATACGACACTACCGGAGTCCTTATTCAAAAGATTCCTGAAAAAGTGGTTGTGCTGACTTTTGATGATGCCTGCGAAAGTCATGCAAGTTTTGTGGGTCCCGTGTTGAAAAAGCTTGGTTTCGGAGGGTCATTTTATATTTCTGAATTCGAAAAGACCTTTTCAAATAAAACCCAATACATGACTTGGGAGCAGATAAAGTCGCTTGATGCGCTTGGTCTTGAAGTAGGAAATCACACATTGCTCCATCAGGGGACCAAAAGTCCCGAAGAGTTTACGCGGCAAACAGCCGCTATCGAAGAGCATTGCCTTTCGAATAATATTCCAAAACCTACTACATTTTGCTGGCCTTTTTATCAGGTTCAGGAAAAGGAATATACAACTCTTTATAAAAGAGGGTATTTGTTTGCCAGAGGCGGCCATGAAAGAGTTTACAAGCCAACCATCGACAGCCCTTTCGATGTACCGTCCTTCAGTATCAGCAACGATTATTTCGATAAGGATAAAGACATTTTTTACAAAGCGGTGAAACAGGCAACAGCAGGTCAAATTGTGGTTCTTACTTTCCATGGCGTTCCTGATCTGGAACATTCCTTTGCAGGAACCGAACAAAAGCAGTTTACAGAATATATGAAATATCTGAAAGATAATAAGTTCATAGTTCTTTCGATGCGTGACATGGCAAGATACATCAATTTCGAAATGGCAAATAAACAGTTGGTTGAGTAATTGGCACTTTATCATTGGCGATGCACCAAATAAATTTGAATTAAAACGATGAAGAGAAAAATCTGTGGTTATAAATTTCAGTCAAAGGCACTATTTCTTCTGTGCGGTCTGCCAGTGGCAATAATATCACCTGAT
>CAILKW010000008.1 GCA_903834845.1 uncultured Bacteroidia bacterium
ATTTATATGAAGTTCCAGTTATAGAATTTAATAATAATATAAACTTGAAAGAGTTTTTATTTAAGATGATTTGATAAATATTATTCGAAGGATAGAAAAGTTATTTTTCAAAATGCAATTAACATAAAATTAAACTTTCACAGCAGTTAGTGATGTGTTTTTCCCTAATCGAACTTTTGTGCAATATATTAACTTTTTCGGTAACAGAAACAACCTAATTTCAAACCTCACAATAAAGCACTACCAACAATATTTGGTAAGCAGCAACTAAACAAAGAAAATGACAGATAAAATGCCTAACTCGATTGATAAGTAAATACAACAGTTGCAAAATGCTATTAATTAATTAAGTTTTATGCCGGAAATTAGTAGATTTTTGGGATTTTTATCACTCTTAATTTCAGTGACCATAATCCACCACATTTTCATGCCAAATATGGAGATTATAATGGACTATTCGATATTCAAACAAGTGATATAATTGAAGGTGATTTGCCAAAAACTGCCAGAAAATTAGTTAAGACGTGGGCAAAAATGCACAGAGTTGAATTAATGGAGGACTGGAATTTAATAAAACAAGGTCAAAATCCAATAAACATAACACCTTTGGAATAATGAAACAGATACAAATATTAAAAATTCGCTATGTAAAAGATTATATCTTAGAACTTTCCTTTGACGATAATAGTATAAAGCAATATGATTTTTCGCAATTGATAACTTTTAAAGGAGTATCAGAACCTTTAAAAAATATAGATTATTTTAAAACTGTAAAAATTCTTAATGATGGCAGAACTTTTGGTTGGGATAATAATTATGATTGTTGTGCCGATTGGGCAAGATACTATGCCAATGATTTACTAAATGAATGGGAAAATTTTGATGATAGCTTTGGTTTAAAACAACGAATAAAATTATCTCAACAAAAAATGCAGCACAATACATATTTAACAACCGTATAATTGGTTACTGAATAACAGATTATTAATAAGGATATTACGCAATTTTCGTTTTCGTAGCAGCAACTAAACAAAGTAAATGACAGATAAATGAATAACTCACTTGATAGATAGATCAAACAGTGGTAGGTGGCGAATAATTAGTAAACAATATGTACTACGCCATATACTAAAATAATTATATATTTTTTTGCAAAAACCACCTATAATTCGTGTATAAGGTACAATAAAGTTTAGGAAAACCACATATATACCTGATATTCAGAACTCTTGTATATTGTGTACAGACTCAAATTATCGAACAAAAGAAATTATGGAAATAGAAATCACATATAATCCTTTAATTGATGATTTAGTTGCATTAATTGAAGAAGGTAAAAATCAATTGGCTTATGCTGCCAATGCCACCATGACCATTACTTATTGGAAAATAGGAAAACGAATAAACAATGTAATACTTGATAATCAGAGAGCTGAGTACGGCAAACAAATTGTCGTATCAGTAGCACGACAATTGACAACTCAGTATGGACGAAGTTTTGAAGAAAAAAATCTTCGCAGAATGATGCAGTTTGCTCAAATTTTCGATAATGAACAAATTGTCGTATCGTTGATACGACAATTGACCTGGACCCATTTCATTGCGCTTATTCCAATCAAACATGAATTACAGCGTGATTTTTATACTCAAATGTGCCGTATTGAGGGTTGGAATGTTAAAACACTTCGGAAAAAAATAGACAGTATGCTTTATGAACGTACCGCACTGAGCAAAAAGCCTGATGAATTGATAAAAAAAGAACTGAAAGCCTTAAAAGATAAAGACAAATTAACTACGGATTTAGTTTTTAAGGATCCATACTTTCTGGACTTTGTAGGTTTAAAAGACACTTATTCCGAAAAAACACTCGAAGATGCTATCTTAAGAGAAATTGAGCAATTTATTTTAGAATTAGGCAATGGTTTTACCTTTGTAGAAAGGCAAAAGAGAATGATTATTGATGGTGAAGATTTTAAACTCGATTTACTCTTCTATCATCGTAAACTTAAAAGACTTGTGGCTATAGACTTAAAATTGGGCAAATTTAAAGCGGCTTACAAAGGACAAATGGAACTATATTTGCGCTGGCTTGAGAAATACGATATGCAATCAGGCGAAGAAACTCCATTAGGTTTAATCCTTTGTGCAGAGGGTAATAAGGAGCAAATTGAATTGTTACACTTGGAAAACGCAGGTATAAAAATAGCTGAATACCTAACCGAATTACCCGACAAAAAATTACTCAAACAAAAACTTCATTCCACTATTGAGCAAAATAAAAAACGTTTGAAGTCACAAATCGATCTGACTGATAAAAATCTTAATTAGTCACTGAATAACAGTAACTTATATACTTTTAAAGACAGCTAACCTTAAAAGAGAATCTAATATTGATATTTGCAGTCTTTTTGTTGCACATTTAACGGTAAACGAACAATTCCGCGTTGAAACCTCACAACAAAGCACCAACAACAATATTTGGTAAGCAGCAACTAAACAAAGTAAATGACAGATAAATATCTAACTCGAATGATAAGTTGATCAAACAAAGGTAGGAGGCAATTAATGTGCGAACAATATGCACTTGGCCACACAGTATTTCAACTCGACAACACCGGAATCCTAACATTTAGACAACCCTCTCTTTGCCGATAACTGAAAAATTAATCCTGAGATTTTTGCAAACCAGTCTATCGAAAAATAATTTTGGATTTTTTACAATTTTATTTGAACTATTGTATTATTTATTACTTTTAAAGCCTGAAAATTTGATGAGACCGATCTTTACAATGCCTGAAGAAATGGAGCATTCCTGTAATAATGGACTCGGAGGAAATTCAGTTTTTGCCTGTCGCTTTGTAGGGACAGGAATGTGGGGATTCCTTTTC
>CAILKW010000009.1 GCA_903834845.1 uncultured Bacteroidia bacterium
CATGTTTGAATGTGATTTTACTTTTACTTTACAAATATACTGCTAGCTGATGCATCGTTTTTTTTGTCTGTTAGCGCAATCATTTTCCCATTTTTCCAATAAACTGCGATTTTATTCGCGCCTGTATCTGAAAATGCCAGTTTTTGTATATCTGTTTCCGGATTTATTTCTCCTGCCACATATACATCATTGCCATTTACGAAAATTGAATTAGCCCGACTATAACCTAAGCCATCAGTTAATTGTATTTCAGTTCCATTTTTCCAATATTTAGCAACCTCAGTACCAGCTTCTTTTTTACGTTCATAACCGGCAACATATACATCACCATTGCTGACAAATATTGAAGTAACAAAATTATAGCTCTTTTTATCTGTCAGGTGAATTGCATTTCCATTTTTCCAGTAAGTAGCAACAAAACCTTCAAGATAGCCGCCAGTTTTTGATTGTGAAGATTCACATCCTGCAATGTAAATATCAGTTTCATTTACAAAAATAGAAGTTGCATCAGAATTATGCCCAGTATCTGACAACACTATTTCTTTTCTACCTTTCCAATAAGCTGCTCTTGTATTTATAAAACCATCACCGGTTCCAATATTATGGTTTCCTGCGGCATATACGATATTGTTTTTATCAACAAAAATTGAATTAACATTTATGATGTCTTGCTCTTGTTTCAACGAAACCGGAATATCGTTTTTCCAGTAATCAACATCCATTAATTTCCACTCCTTATTTTGAATTGAAACATACACATCGCTATTTTTTAAAATAATGCAATTGGCAAAAGCACTGATCCCATTTGTATTAAGTACAGTTGGAGATTCATTTTTCCAATAAGTGGGGATTGATATTCCATCAGAGTTGGTTGTAGCCCCAGCAACAAATACATCACCATTCTCAACGGTAATTGATTTGCAGTAAGCGCTTTCTTTACCATCGGTTAACGAAATTGGATTTCCGTTTTTCCAGTATTTCGCAACGCTCACATCCATATCGCGATATTTTTTAGTTTCATACCCTGCTACATAAACCGATGATTGGGCTTTCACCAGTTCTGACACAGCAAGGGTGATAATAATAAACAAAATGAAGGCTTTTTTACCAGAACGTATCTTTCCCATAATATATTATTCGATATTTTACGCATTAAAATTACCCATGTCAATATGGAGCTTCACCCCTTTTTTATGAATGGTTATATCCTGTTTAAATACCTGTTTGTCCCTCGAATCAATCGATTTGCATAAAAAAGGTAATATCCATATAAGTTTCCCAAGCGATGAATTAACATCACTTGAGAAACTTAATGTTTTATTTGCAATAAAATATTATGGCAGAATTAAAGTTTAATGAACTCAACCCTTCTGTTCAGGGCTTTGTTTACAGGTGTATCATTGGGTGCAACAGGTTTGGTTTCTCCCAATCCGTCTGTTTCCATCTGGGTTGCTTTTACGCCAAAGGTCTTGACCAGTTCAGCTTTCACAGAGGCAGCCCTTCGTTTTGATAAATCCATATTTTTTGCATCATCGCCATCAGCGTCGGTATGACCAAATATTTTCACTTTAACATCGGGTACTTCATTGAGTATGGCGGCGATATCTTTCAACGTTCCATAGGATTCTGGTTTTACAACATCTTTATTTACATCGAAATAGATACCATAAGTGACCAATTTTCCTTCGGTAATCAGCTTGTTGCGGGTATCAGGTAAACCGGCAGCTACCCTAAAATTGGCAATAAAGGGTTTTGAATCATCAAGTTCAAACCGAAGCATGTTGAATTTATAACCTGCAGGTATAATACGAGGTGCGTCAACGACTTTTTTCTCATTGGCATAGATGCGGAGACGTTGTTTTTGTATCCAATAGGAATAATGAACTTTCTCCCCGGACTTAATGATGTTGGAACCTTCACCACCGATGGTGTAAGAGCCATTTTCGTAGCCTGAAAGTTGAATGTCGAGAGGCGAAAATACTGTTTTAACGCCGGCAATACCTGGTACGGCACCACCTTCGCTTGGATCTTTAATGTTTCCTGAAACGATATAAAAGCCAGCCCCAAAAGACATTCCTTCTTCAAAATTGAAAATCATATCAAATTCGACCGTGAAATTTTCAGTTGTAAGTAAGTTGCGATCAGGATAATATGCACCGGAAGCAGCGAAACTTAACCAATTGCCAGGATAATTATTCAGGGTAACAACTTCTCCCGAACCATTAGAAAACCACAAAGCTGGGAAGTCGCCCAATTTGTCCTGACTAAAATCATCATAAAAAATGACCTTTTCTCCAGGGACAAAATCGAATTTAGAGTAGGCTTGAAGTGCAGGAGCGCCTGAAATTGGTTTTACATCCTGAACTTCCGGTTTTGGAACTTCAGTAGCCTGTCCTTCAGCAGCCTGTACTTCAGGTTGTTCATCTTTAATAGGCTTCTTTTTCTTCTTGAATAGATCTTTTACTCCTTTTTCAACAGCATCCATTCCCTTACCAATACCTTCATCGACCTTGTTATTGGCTCTGGTGTTGGACTGTTCTTTCACTTTCTCCTCAACGTTAACCTGCGCATTAAGTTTAAAAAACGCAATACAAAAAATAAAAAAAAACAAAATTCGTGTCGCTTTCATAAAATTTTTATAAGAATTGTCAAATTTAAAAAATATATTTAGATAATTAGTTCGTTTTATAGAAAGATTCTAAATCCAGTATCCCTTTAGTCGATTTACCAATAAAGAATAAACACATTGATTACCTGAAAAGTTTAAGAAGTGGAAAAATGGTTTTATATCTGCGTTTTAATGCTTAGGTACTTGATTTTTTAATAATCAGTACAGAACAAAATCCCAATTGGGATACTGTCCGTTATCGTACGAATGATGTTATTATAAGCGTACAGAAAACCCAAAAAGAGAACTTACCTATAATATTAAGCTATTGATATATAATGAAATAAAACTTTTGGCATGATTGGTGATATTGTCCAATCGGAAAACAATTACAACAATTTAAAAAGTAAACAAGATGAAAACATTAGATTTTAAAATAGCAAAGGTGATGAGAGCAGTAGTAGTTTCTTTAATTATTTTGGCTTCGTTATCAGTGATTTCAGAAGGTCAAAACTCAACCAGAGAAGCCAAAAG
>CAILKW010000010.1 GCA_903834845.1 uncultured Bacteroidia bacterium
CCCATAGGAGGAATCATTCAACTTGAGATACTGATTGACAGGGCATCAATAGAAATCTTTGCAAATGACGGTGAGGTTGTTCTAAGCAGTTGTTTCCTACCCGCCGAAAAAGATAACGATTTAACATTGTGGACACAAGGTGGCGAATTGTATGTGAAAGAAATTGAAGTTTATGAATTAAAATCAGCCTGGAAATCAAAATAACGCAGAAGTCTAAACCTTAAGAATCATTAAAAAATAAGTAATTATAAACCATGATCTCTATTACAATTCAAAATGAACAATCTATCGTTCTGGTAACTCTGGCCGGACGGTTTGACTCAACAACAAGTGCTGAAGTTGACATGGCTCTTCGTTCTTTGATTGAAAAAGAGAATTACCTGATAATTGATCTTTCACAATGTAACTACTTATCAAGTGCAGGCATTCGCATCCTTTTGTTTTCATTCAAAAAGATGTTGGCGAAAGGAGGCCGATTGATACTCTGCGGAGTGTTACACGAAGTATTTCAGGTTATCGAAATGGCCGGTCTCCACCAAGTTTTCTATTTGGTCAAAAACCCCGAAGCAGCATACAGTGAAATTGAACAAATCAGACTTAAAGCAACAGAAACCAAAATATTGACTGTCGGAGGATTTTCTTTTCTTTTTCATCCTGTCGAAAATGAAAGAAAAGCTGCCTTGTTATGGAACAATCAGGGAATCGCCGGCTACAACGAATTGGAAGTTTCAATTGGAATAGGATCACCTGCCAAAGCTGCGCAGGAAGAAAAACAAACACAAGGTATTTTCGTTACAGGCGGTCGTTGTGCCGGATTTATCCCCAATGATTCCGATCTGCCTTCTGACTTCAGTATTCCCCAAAATCCGTCAAATGCAGGGGTGTACGTCAGTCTCGCAATCTCGTTTGGCAACCAACCTAATATTCTTATTCGATTGTCGGAGCCTAAAACCATACTACTTGGAGAACTAACTGATGCACTGCACATTGTAAAACAAAAACAAACAGCAGTATCAATGAACTTAATGGCTCTTGTAGTTGCGGATTTCAATCCTGCCTCACCTTCAATCTCGATTTTTGTAGGAGTTGATCTTGAATTGAGCGAATTGTTCAAACAGTCGGGGTTTAATGAAATTCCGGATCTAAACGATATTGGCGAAAAGGATAACAAGCTGTGGGGTGCAAAATTTTTGTTGTGTGATGTTCCTGAAGTTCCTCTCAATGTATCATTTACAAAATTTTTGGAGAAAACCCTGACTATTGAGAATATTATAAATGTTGAGCTAATCAATAAAAGCGATATGGTCGTTAATCCCATCATCTGGATGTTTGTTTCCGATGGATTAACAGATGCCACCACAAAACGCCTTCACATTGAAACAGCTGACGATATCCTTTTCGAGCCACACAAAGTATTTCTTACGCGAAGATTATACACCGATTCGGGAAAGTTATTAATAAAGCAGATTCATGGAGGCTATTCAGCTCAAACTTACCAAATAACCTCTTACGACCCTGAAAATCGCAAATTAAGACCTACTGTTTTAAAGATAGCCAACCGGGCAATTATTACACGAGAATCTGACCGTTGCCAAAGGTTTGCCCTGCCTTACATTTTAAACAATAGTGCCATCGTTTTGGGAACCGAATTTTTTGGCGACACAGGCGCTCTTAGGTATAACTTTGTAGGAATTGGTGGTGAGCAAACTCAGCTTAAATGGCTTACACACTATTTTAATAATTGGCCTGTAGAACAGCTGGAACCATTGTTTGATAAAATATTTCTTCAAATACTTAATCCTTGGTATGGACAGCCGAAGCGTGCAACAATATACCCGTATCGTGATCACGATCCAACTGAAACGTTTTTTCAGCAACTTTGTGAAGTAGCCAATGATTTACTTTTCGTTTCACCGGATGATCCGTCTATTATTGTTAAAGAGACAGGTCAAAAACTTGTTAATCCGTATTGGTTTTTGAAACATGAGTTTCCAAGAAGGCGTGAAATTGGTATCGGTTATTACACTGCTATTTGTCACGGTGATCTGAATATGCAAAATATCCTTCTGGATGGTGATATGAATGTTTATCTGATAGATTTCTCCGAAACAAGACCACGCTCTGTAGTTTCCGATTTTGCCAGACTCGAAGCGATTTTTATGGTTGAGCATGCGCCATTGGGAAACGAAAAAGAAATAGAGGCTTATGTCGAATTTATTACTCGATTTTATGATATTCAGAGGCTTGACGATCTTCCGCTAAACACATATCAGGGTGAACATCATAGTATTATGAAGCGGAATATTACATTAACTTTGAAAATGAGGGAATACGCCTTTAAAAGTGCAAAAGGTGATCATAATCCGATTCCATATTTTCTGGCTTTATTAGAATGGATAATGCCTATTGTGTGTTATAGCTCATCATCACTGGCTCACAAACGTCTTTCGATGATTGTTTCAGGACTTTTATGTCAGAAAGTGGTTAACAGTGATTCTTAGTTTGAATTTTTTAAAACATTTCAGTTATTTTATTTGAACTATTGCATTATTTATTACTTTTAAAGTCTGAAAATTTGATGAGACCGATCTTTACAATGCCTGAAGAAATGGAGCATTCCTGAAAAAATGGACTCGAAAGAAATTCAGTTTGATGCCTGTCGCTTTGTATGGACAGGAATGTGAGGATTCCTTTTCAGGTACATTAAGTTAAATAAAGAATGTGACTGAAGGGGCGAAGCTGTGAAAGGCCAATACAAATTAAATTTAGTATATTGCTGTCAATATGCATTTTAGACGATTATAAGATCCGTAAAGCTGTTTGTTCCAGAACTGATTCAAAGGTTAATACGATTAACATTAAACAAGTCCTAAAAAAGAATAAACATTGGTAAGAATTGATGTAAAAAACCTGACCATTGGTTTGGTTGTTCAGATTTTACCAATCAGCTGATGCCTTTCGCCGATATGCGTTGAATTGTAAATCATGGTTATGGAGACTACATTCAGACTACATTATGTATGCAAAGTTTAGAAATAGAGAAAGGTGAACAATAACCACCTAATTGACACAATCAAAATAACAAAAAATAGCCAGTCACAGGATGACACGGATAACCACTCACCTTAGGTTAAAAATATGAGCATGTACAAAAATAGCCATATTCAATATTTATTTGAAAACAGCTACCATAAGTAACAGATTATTAAGACAAAGAAACAATAAACAGTAACGCATACAACTGCAAATAGTCGCTATTAAGATAACACTAATTATAAAACAAGTGGGGAGGCTATCGAAACGTTATGTTCCATTGTAAGACCATGACAATTAGATGATAGATGAATAATTGATAAATAATTTCGGCAAAGCCTATTTGCCGTAGTACATAAATTTTTATCTTTGTACAATTTTAATTTTAAAAAAATTATGCCAAAAATAGATTTTCCAAATCAGAAAATTCCGAAAGGATATAAACCACCCGAACCACCTGTTAACCTGATTGAAGGAATGGAATACGATGAAGTTAAAGCATGGATTTATCAGGAATTGTATAAAATATACCAATGTAAAGATAATTATATCATTAAAGAAATGAAAAAGGAAGATGTTTACGATAAATTAATAGAAACAAATTATGATATTGAAGAGTTATTTCAAATTGATGATAATGATTTAAAATGAAAGAAGAAAATCAACAAAATATAATCATATACAACACCGCAGACGGCAAAGTTTCGGTTTCGCTATTTGCCAAAGACGGCAATGTGTGGATGAACCAAAACCAGCTTGCCGAACTTTTTGACACCTCAAAACAAAATATTGGTCAGCATATAGCCAGCATATTGGAAGATAATGAATTAGATGGAAATTCAGTTGTAAAGAATTACTTTACAACTGCCGCAGACGGCAAACAATATAATGTTACATTCTATTCGCTGGATTTGATTCTGGCAATGGGTTTCAGGGTACGAAGCAAACGAGGAACACAATTCAGGATTTGGGCAAACAAAAACCTGAAAGAATACATGATTAAAGGCTTCATAATGGACAGCGAACGTCTTAAAAACCCAGACGGCAGACCCGATTATTTCGACGAACTTTTGGAGCGTATTCGGGATATTAGGGCATCAGAAAAACGCTTTTATCAAAAAGTACGCGATTTGTTTGCACTCAGCAGCGATTACGATGCCACAGACAAAGCAACTCAAATGTTTTTTGCCGAAACCCAAAATAAACTCTTGTTTGCTGTAACAGGCAAAACAGCAGGCGAAATTGTACTGTCAAGAGCTGAGGCTGAAAAACCAAATATGAATTTAACCTCATGGAAAGGTTCAGTAGTTCGCAAACAAGATATTTACATTGCCAAAAACTATTTAACAGTCGATGAAATTGATACACTTAATCGTTTGGTAGTAATATTCCTTGAAAGTGCCGAATTAAGAGCCAAAGAACGATTGGATATCACCATGAATTTCTGGCGAGAAAACGTAAACAGAATACTTGAATTTCAGGATAAAAATGTTCTTAAAAACGCTGGTTCAATAAGCAATGCAGAAATGGAAGCCAAAGTAATTGAGATTTACGAAAAATTTAATAATCGGAGTAAAGAATTTGAAGCCCTGCAAGCAGATCAAACCGATATGGAAGAACTTAAACAATTAGAAGAAAAAATAAAAACAAAAGATAAGTAACAGTGTGTCAGTTTTGTCGCCTTACTGTTATAAGATATAGATGATAGATTGATTAATAATTAAATAAAAAAACATAACATATTATTGACCGGCCATGGTTCTTTTTGTAGGGCAGCTGTCTGTAATCGAACATTTATGCAAGAAAGAAACGTTTGCCGGTAATGGAATATTTATACTTTGAAACCTCACAACAAAGCACTACTAACAATATATCTCAAGCAGCAACTAAACAAAGTAAATGACAAATAAATACCTAACTCGATTGATAAGTTGATTCGACAAAAGTAAGAAGCAACTAATGGGTAAACAACATGTACTTGGACACACTATATTTCAACTCGACATCGCTGAAATACTTTAACATGTAAACGACCCTCTCTTTGCCGATAACTGAACAATTAATCGGGAGATTTTTGAAAACCGGCCTATCGAAAAATAATTTTTGATTTTTTACAATTTTATTTGAACTATTGTATTATTTATTACTTTTAAAGCCTGAAAATTTGATGAGACCGATCTTTACAATGCCTGAATAAATGGAGCATTCCTGTAAAAATAGTCTCAGAGGAAATTCGGTTTTTTGCCTGTCGCATTGTATGGACAGGAATGTAAGGATTCCTTTTCAGGCACATTAAGTTAAATAAAGAATGTGACTGAAGGGGCGAAGCTGTAAAAGGCCAATACAAATGGAATTCGGTATGTACCTATTAATAAGCATATTTGATGATTATGAGATCGGTAAAACTGTTTTTCCAGAACTGATTCAAAGGTTGATCCGGTCAACTTTAAACAAAACCTAAAAAAGCCTCGTTCACTACATTTTATTGTTACAAACTATCAAAACTTAGC
>CAILKW010000011.1 GCA_903834845.1 uncultured Bacteroidia bacterium
GTTGAAACCGTGCCTGCGCAACATATACGATTCATTCAATTTGGATGATGCAAAGCAAATTAAAGAGATCGAAAAAGTGACTAATCATGATGTAAAAGCTGTCGAATATTTTCTGAAAGAGAAGTTTTACAGTTTAGGTCTTGAAAAATATAAAGAGTTCATTCATTTCGGACTGACCTCGCAGGACATCAATAACACTGCTGTTCCGTGCTCTCTTCGTGATGCTACTCAGAATGTTTATATACCTATGGTTGACGAACTTATTGCCAAGCTCGAAGGTATGGCCTTCGCATGGGAGGATGTTTCGATGCTGGCAAAGACACACGGACAACCCGCATCTCCCACACGACTTGGCAAAGAGATTAAAGTTTTTATTGAAAGACTAAACGTGCAGGTGGAGCTTTTGAAAGGTATTCCCTGCTATGCTAAATTTGGGGGTGCAACAGGGAATTTCAATGCACACCATGTTGCCTATCCTTTAGTTGACTGGGTCGAATTTGCCAATAATTTTGTGCGCGATGCTCTTCAGCTTGAACGTTCACAAGCTACAACGCAGATTGCTCATTACGATAATTATGGTGCCATTTTCGACAATATGAAGCGAATAAATACCATACTTATTGATTTTGACCGTGATTTCTGGACCTATATATCAATGAATTACTTCAAACAGCAAATCAAAAAAGGAGAAGTCGGTTCATCTGCTATGCCTCATAAAATAAACCCTATAGATTTCGAGAACTCAGAAGGAAATCTGGGTATTGCCAACGCGATATTCGAACATCTTTCGGCTAAATTGCCGGTATCTCGATTGCAACGCGACCTTACCGATTCAACAGTCTTACGAAACATAGGTGTACCATTTGCACATACTATTCTGGCAATCAAATCAACATTGAGAGGATTAGGTAAACTTTTGTTGAATACAGAAGTTATTGAGGGTGATCTTGAAGATAACTGGGTAGTTGTAGCCGAAGCAATTCAAACCATACTGCGCCGCGAAGCTTACCCGAATCCTTACGAGGCATTGAAAGACTTGACTCGCGTAAACCGTAAGATAGATCGGGAAGTAATTCGCGAATTTATAGATAATCTCTCAGTTAGTGAGGAGATCAAAAATGAGTTAAAGCAAATTACCCCGCATAACTACACTGGTGTATCAATCTGATTAACAATTACCTGAACACAAATAAACTGTAATCCGAGATGGTTATTGGTTTTATATATTTTAAAATTATCTTGTAATGAAAGGTCTTTACCTGCTTTGGAAACGTTTTATCACACCTTATAAAAGGTATGTAACCAGTAACTTTATTTTTAATCTTCTTGGTGCTTTTTTTGGGGCAATTCAGCTTTTAACGCTAAAACCTGTTTTGGGGATACTATTTGGAACTCAAAAAATCGTTGAAAAACCTTTAGGATGGACTTTTTCTTTAGAAAATATTGGTGATAATGTGATGTACCAACTAAGTAATATCATTATCAAATCGGGTACTGAAAAGGCTCTCATTTATCTTGGTTTATTTTTGATGATTATGGTGTTTCTTAAAGTCGGTTTTACTTATCTCGCATTGTATGTAATGGTTCCGTTGCGTAATGGGGTAGTTCGTGATATCCGAAACCAGATTTACGTGAAAATCCTTGAATTGCCCTTAGGATTCTTCTCCGAAGAGCGAAAAGGTGATATAATTGCCCGTATGACCGGTGATGTTCAGGAAATTGATAACTCAATCATGAGTTCACTCGAAATGCTTTTGAAGGATCCTCTCATTATTATCATCTCATTGGCATTCATGATTTATATGTCATGGTCACTTACACTTTTTGTTTTTTTATTGTTACCGGTAGTAGGTTATTTTATAGGCAAGGTGGGAAAAAGTCTGAAGAAACCTTCGATGCGTGGTCAGAACAAAATGGGCGAATTGCTGTCAACCATAGAAGAGTCATTGACCGGGCTAAGAATTATTAAGGCTTTTAATGCAGAGAAAAAAGTTAAGGCTCATTTTAACAAACAAAACTCTGAATTTTACCATATAATGAACAGTTTAATGTGGCGTAGATATTTGGCTCATCCTATGAGCGAATTCCTCGGCACGGCTGTTATTGTTATAATTTTATGGTATGGAGGTAATTTAGTATTGAAAAATGATGGTTCCCTAAATCCTGCCGAATTCATTACCTATCTTGCATTTTTTTACACTATTATCAATCCTGCCAAATCTTTCACCACAGCTATCTATTCAATTCAGAAAGGATTAGCTTCAATGGAGCGTATTGATAAAGTGATGATGGCAGAAAATAATATTAAAGATAATGAAAACCCGAAATCAGTAAAGAAATTCGCAAATCAGATTGAGTACAAAGATGTTACTTTCCGGTATCAGGATGATGATGTACTGAAAGCGGTTAATCTGACAATTCCTAAAGGCAAAACTATAGCTTTGGTTGGACAATCGGGATCAGGAAAGTCAACTTTTGTTGATTTATTACCCCGTTTTTATGATGTAAGTCAAGGTCAGATTCTGGTTGATGGTACAGATATTAGGGATTATAAAATTTTTGATCTGCGCGGATTGATGGGTAATGTAAATCAGGATCCAATTCTATTCAATGACACATTTTTTAATAACATTGCATTTGGAGTTGAAAATGCTACTCTGGAAGAGGTTCAGAGTGCCGCAAGAGTTGCAAATGCTCATGAATTTATTATTGCAACTTCAGAAGGTTATGAGTCGAATATTGGTGACCGTGGCGGGAAACTATCGGGTGGGCAACGTCAGCGTGTGTCTATTGCGCGTGCCGTGCTGAAAAACCCTCCGATTTTAATACTTGATGAGGCAACTTCGGCATTGGATACCGAATCGGAAAAATTAGTTCAGGAAGCACTCGAAAACCTAATGAAAAACCGTACTTCAATAGTTATTGCTCACCGTTTATCAACA
>CAILKW010000012.1 GCA_903834845.1 uncultured Bacteroidia bacterium
CTGCGCGTTTTTCTTTTTCCTCATTCTGAAAAACAAGTTCGTTGTTTGCAATGACTAATTCGGCTGCGCGTTTTTCTTTTTCCTCATTCTGAAAAACAAGTTCATTATTTGCAATGACTAATTCGGCTGCGCGTTTTTCTTTTTCCTCATTCTGAAAAACAAGTTCGTTGTTTGCAATGACTAATTCGGCTGCGCGTTTTTCTTTTTCTTCATTCTGAAAAACAAGTTTTTTGTTGGCAATAATTATTTCGGCGGCCAGTTTGTTGTTGGTAATATCAACGATAGTAAGTAAACAAAATTCATTATTTTCCGAAGCGAGGCCATCAATATGTATAGGAATTTGAGAATTGTTTTTCGTAACCAATATTGCTTCGCAATTTTCTTTTACTTTACTTGTGAATACTTTTTGAAAAAAAAGATTAAAAACCGGCAAAGTTTCTTCTGAAATATAGAGAGCTAATCTGTTGTTTATTAAGTCTGAACGTACCTTATCGAGCATTTTGGCTGCAATAATATTTAACTCAATTATATCACCTTCTTTAGAGAGTGTAAAATATCCGGATGGTGCAAAATCAAATAATCTGGAATATTTCTCTTTTGCAAGTAGTTCCTGGTTTTTTGATAAAACAAGTTCGTCGTTTTGCATTTCCAGTTCTATCTGGTGAATTTGTAATTCGTGATAAAGTTTCAAAATATCGGATTCCGAATGATCCAAACCTATTTTTAATCTTAGTTTTTCTTCTGCTTTTTGTCGAAAAACTGTTGGTTTAAGATTTTCAAGTTCATTATACATCTGTTGTGTTTTAATTTGTCCATTGTTTTTGAAGTCCAACTGCTTTATGCAATTCGTTTGCTCTTTCCAACTTGCAAGGGATCAAAACGATGTTGTCATATTTGTTCAATGACGAGTCAATTTTAAGAATCTGCACTTTCCGTTTTAATAATTCTGCACTGAAATTCATCTTGCAAATATTTTATTATTAACTTTGTCAAAGGTAATTAATATTTCATTCTTCTTCTTACCAATAATACTATATTAATGAGTTCTTTTTGTCATTCGCTGAAAAACTCAAAAGTCAGTAATTTGCCACTTGAAATTAATTGATACTTGCAAAATGTTAATTTTTTTTTTGTCTTCGATTTTTATATCAAAGGTTCATTTTTTGTCTTTTGAGTGTTGCACTGTTGCCAAATGGTTTCAATTACCTTTCTTAGATTATCATGTTCGTGGTAAGCATGTGGCGTAGTACATATTGTTTACTAAATAACGGCTCCCTACTTTTGCTGAAAAACTTAAAGATACAAAAGTTAATAAAATTAACAGAAGATGGTGCGATTGTGAATCATCAGCTATCAAGTGACGTGAATTTTGGGTAGTATTATAAAATTGGATATTTGAAAAAACAGTTTACCTTCGCACTAATATTTCAATAATAATGAAGAATTTTTTCGATGGAAACAGACATCAAAAATGACGGGAATATGCCAGTTGACTTTACTGTATTGAATTTTAATACAGTAACGATTACTATCAGGTTTAACCAAACCGGAAATAACCACCTAAATGGTAATTACGCAATCGTTGCATACAATTAAAAATATAATACGCAAATTACATGATAAATAAGATCTTAATACAAAACTACAAATCTATCACAAATCTTGAAATTCAATTAGGACGATTGAATGTTTTTATTGGTGAAAATGGTTGTGGGAAAACTAATATTTTAGAAGCCATAACTTGTTGTAGTATTGTTGCAGACACCGAAAGTAGTACGTTATCAGACTCTATGATGAGTTTGAGAGGGGTAAGAATAACAGAGCCACATCTAATGAAATCTGCATTCAAAGCTGTTACAGATGAAGATGTTACTCAAAATATGTTATCTATGAATCCTAATCTGATTACGGATATTTTTATTTCAAATCAATTCGATGAAAAGTTTGGAATCAAAATTTATAATTACGAACAAGGTGCTTGGACAGCAGGATTGTGTAAAAATAATTCAGATGAAACCTATAAATATGTTGAAAATATAAAGACCAAATTAAATTCTTTGCAGATTCATAAATATAAGCCATATTTAGATTATATGTTTGGCAAAAATTCTATTTCAACATTCTTAAATTATTCGCCTGAGAATTATTTTTTAAGGCGATTTGAAGAAGAAGGACAAATAAAACCATTAGGTATTCGTGGCGAAGGATTGTTTAAACACCTTACTGAGGTTTATAAAAAAAGTCCGGAATTATTAGTTTCGATTGGTGAGAAACTCCGTTTGATTGGTTGGTTCGAAGGTTTTGAAATTCCCAAGGATTTAGCCTATACCGAACAAAGAATTAACATCAGAGATAAATATTTGAGGGAAATAGATTTTTTTGACCAAAGAAGTGCGAATGAAGGTTTTTTGTATTTACTTTTTTATTTCACATTATTTATCAGCCCTTATACACCTTCTTTTTTTGCAATAGATAACATAGACAATGCTTTAAATCCCAAACTTTGTTCCGAACTAACACTTCAATTAGCCGTTTTAGCAAAGCAACACAACAAACAAGTTATTTTAACAACACACAATCCGGCAATCTTAGATGGTTTAAATCTGGCAGATGATGACCAACGTTTATTTACAATATATAGAAATGCAGATGGACATACAATTGCAAAACGAATTAAACCGCCCAAAGAAGTCAAAGGAATCGAAAAAGTGAGATTATCAGAGGCATACATTAGAGGTTATATTGGTGGTTTACCTAAAAATTTCTGAACATGTGGAGCGAAAAAACATTAGGTATTATAAGTGAAGGCGTTACAGACCAAGTTGTTTTAGAGAATATTCTCTACGGTTGGACTGGTGATAAAAATTTATCAATTACAAGATTACAACCCAAAGAAAACGCCCCTGGAAATTGGGATAAAGTATTTAAATACTGTCAATCCAATGATTTCAAAAGTGCCTTTAGTTTTTGTGATATAATTATCGTTCAAATAGATACGGATTTTATGCAACGAGGTGAAGTCTCATCCGAGTATAGAATAAATATTCAAAATTTAGCAGTTGAAGAAGTAATCATCGCTTTTAAAAGCAAATTCATTGAATTACTTGGTAATGAGTTTTATACGGAGTATAAAAAAGAAATTTTATTTGCTGTTTCTGTTAACGAAATGGAATGTTGGCTATTACCGATTTATTTTCCCAATACACTATCAAAAGCATCCAAAACTGAAAATTGTATAAATACTTTAAACACTGTTCTCAAACAAAAAGAAGGGTTTTATATCAACGAAAAGCGAATTGAATTTTACGAAAAAATATCCAAGCATTTCAAAAAAAGGCTTGATATTGAAAAATATGCAAGTAAAAATCCAAGTTTTAATAATTTTATTCAAGAAGTAAAAGATAAAATATTAGCCTGAAATTAGAAATGATATATTTTATTTTTGGTTTTCATTGTAAATCATTAATTCAGCAATTGCTAAACCTGGTTTACAGGAATTTATCTGTAAGCGCACTTTTTCGGATTTAATTGGTTTAAAACGGTGAATACGAACAAGATCATTATTAACTTTTGTTTCAATATTTTTCCATGTTTTGCCATCCCAATATTGCAAATTGTATGAATCCATACGAGTATTACCATCATTAGCAAAATTTCTGCTAACAGCTGATTCTACAATTCCAATAGCATCAAAAGTAGTTTCTTTGTCAAAGATTACTTCCAGATATGGTGTTTTGACCTGCGGTGCCGAAGTCCATTTTGTACGGAAGTTATCATCATTGGCGAAGTCTGAAATGTCCATATCGTAAGA
This sequence comes from uncultured Bacteroidia bacterium, assembly GCA_903834845.1. GTDB lineage: Bacteria > Bacteroidota > Bacteroidia > Bacteroidales > Prolixibacteraceae > JAAFHB01. Next base: position 3,812 of record CAILKW010000012.1, read on the forward strand.
CCAGCTCGAATTCATTTTCTGCTTTTTTGCAAGATTTGATGCAATTATTGGTTGCTTGAAAATAGTCAGTTTAGGTGCTGCTTCGGTAATTTTCCATAGTTTTCCAACCTCCTTCAGCTCTGCAATAGCATTATCATCAATCAATCCATCGCGGTTAGGAGCCACATTCAGAATAAAGTTACAATGTGCATTATTAAGCGGAATTATATTTTCTTCAACAATGTATTTGGCTTTTTTAACTGTTTCGGTAGGAGAGGTCTCTTTCCAGAACCAATTTATATTGATAGGAATACCGGCCTGAGCTGGCAGTTTGTTAGTTTCTTTGGATATTTTCTGTCCGGCATTTTGCTCGTAGTGCTTAACATCGGTATAAAATAACTCCTCCGAAGGATATTTTCCGGCATTGTGCTCACTTATCAAACAATTGGGCTGTAATGATTTAACATGTTTGTAAATTTCTTTAAAAGAGATATCCTCGTAACTGATTCTTGACCAGCCTGCATCCCAACCGTCAATAACAAGACATGAAATTTCGCCATAATTGGTGAAAAGCTCGGTGAGTTGATCTTTGATAAATTGGGTATTTTCCTTTTTTATCCAACCCGGTCTTATATTGTGGTGAGTGTCGAGAATGGAATAATAGAGAAAAACTTTAAGCCCTTTTTTTCTGAAAGCATCAACATATTCTTTCACAACATCCCGTTTAAACGGACTGTTCATAACGTTGTAATCGGTTGTTTTGGTAGGCCAGATACAAAATCCGCTATGATGTTTTGTTGTTAAACAGCCATAAGTCATACCTGCCGAAGCTGCTGCTTCTGCCCATTGGTTGCAATCGAGCTTTACAGGATTAAATACTTCGGGCGATAGATTGGGGTCGCACCAGTCGTTTCCGCCATAAGTGGGAATATTAAAATGGATAAACATCCCAAACCTAAGGTCAAGAAACTCTTGCTGCAATACAGATAATGGCTTGGCAATAGTTTTCTCAATTTCAGAGTTTTGACCATCATTTTCACTCGAATATTCATTAATATTTTTGCTGAATAAATCCAAAGTGAATAAACTTATAGCACAAAAAATTAGAATTCTTTTTATTTCTTTTGATCCCATTTTCTTTGATAATTGTATTGGTGAGTCTTATGAAAAGTTTTGTTATACACAAAGATACAAAGTCGTAAAGTATAATTAATACATAATCCTTACTTTGCGACTTTGCGCCTTTGCGAGGAAAATTAAAGCTGTTTTCTCTATGGTTTTTCTTATTTTTTAAAATCAACCTTAATTGTTACTACCGGCCATTCGGGTAGTTTGGATGGCTTATTGATTACAAGTGCATCTGCTTCCTGTTTCCATATTAATTTTTCTTTGCTGCCGAGAATTTTGACTGAAGCAATAGCTTTTTCATTTAGTTTGGAAGTTTTGCCAAGTGAGGTAATTTTTATGTCGGCAGTTGGTTTACCCATGCAAAAGGCATAAAGTGTTTCCCCTTTGGTAGTAAACCGAATATCGGATGCTTCATAAGGTCTGACATCTTTCACACCACCGAATCTTCCTTTTTCCTGCTTTTTAACAGATGAAGGACCTTCGCCATATATTTTCCACGGACGGGTTCCATAAATGCCTTCACCGTTTGCCGGTATCCATAAGGCAATTTCTGCGAGGATGGAAAGGACATCAGGTTCAAGATCACCTTCCGGAGTTTGGACAACATTAAGCAAAAGGTTTCCGTTTTTACTTACTATGTCAATCAACATCTGTATTACCTGTATGCCGGTCATATATTTTTGACCTGTACGATAATACCAATCACCAATTGATGTATCTGTTTGCCAGGGATAGGGACTTATCGAATCCATTGCGCCGCGTTCGAGATCCTGAACCCAGCGGCCATTTGAATCACGTAATTTGCAGGTGTAAACAACTTCTGTTTTACTGCTATTATTTGCGATACCCTGATTGTAATAGTGAGCAAGCATGTTTCTTCCGATTTCTCCGAACGGAAGCTCACTATCCGAATAAAGAAGGTCTGGTTTATACATATCAATTACTTCAGTGATACAAGCCAACCAATTTTTCTGATTTTCAGGGTTATTGGTCAGCCATGCAAAATCATCGGCAGCCGTTTTTGGGTGATAAAGATCCTGAAGTTCAGGATTGGCTCCATCGAATGGCACACCAGCCAACGGTCCTGTTTTATCTGCTCCATGACTTGGCTGAAACCATGTATAGCTTGCTCCCAAATGTTCGGAAACACCAAAACGAAGTCCTTCTTTTTTTGCTGCCTTCTGCCAAAGACCAACAACATCTTTTTTAGGTCCCATGTTTACAGAATTCCATTTATGAATTTTGGAGTTCCAAAGGAAAAAATTGTCGTGATGAGTGGCCATACTTACAAAATATTTTGCCCCAACCTTTTTATAGAGTGACATCAGCTGTTCCGGATCCCATCGTTCGGCCTTCCATAACGGGATAATATCCTTATACCCAAATTTTGACGGATGGCCGTAATGCTCAACATGATAGAGATATTCCTTACTTGATTTTCCGGTAGGTTGATTGGTTTTCCGATCAAGAATATCTGATTCGTACATCTTACGGGCATACCAATCGCCTTGTCTTGGAACGGCCTGCGGTCCCCAATGTGCCCAGATTCCAAATTTGGCATCACGAAACCAGTCGGGGTATTGGTACTGTTTGAATGACTCATCTGTTGGCTTAAAAGTTTGTGCAAACAACTGACAACCTGCTGTAATACTTAATACTAAAGTAAGAAGTGATAACGTAATGATTCTATTTGTGTTCTTTTTCATGTTAAAAGATGTTTTATTGGTTCTTAAATAATTGATATTTATTTCGTCAATTCAATGTTCGTATCCGGGTTTTTGGCCTGCGTAATTTGTTCCAAAGCTCTGTCAAATTCAAGTTTGGCTACAAGCACAGTATTGGCCATTTCGTTTACCGGAAGATTCCTCAATCTGAGATAAGGCTGTTGCGAGGCATGATCACTGGGGCATAAATTCACCACACAGTCAATAGGTTTTCCTGTGTTTAACAAGGTAGCTTTAGTTGGCAAAACATTTATTGGTTTCAATTTCAGTCCGTTGCCAACAGGAGCTTTGTTTATATGAATATAAATGGTACTGTCACGTTTTGTTACCAGAACTCCCGGCGTACTGACCAATTCAGCATTGGTTTGTACATTTTGGAACGATTCATCAACTGATTTTTTCCATTTACCAATCCGTCTCAGTATAGCTGCCGATTCTGAAGGTATTAGACCCTCACCGGTTGGTCCTACGTTTAGAAGGTAGTTGGCATCACGTCCAAGATAGCGGTCAATGCTGCTGATAAGATGGCGGTCGGTATAAAAATCTTCATCTTTCTTGTATCCCCAGCTTTCCATTCCTACTGATTGGCAGGCTTCAACGAGCTTGTCGAATCCTTTTGCTTCGGAGGAAGCACTGTCGTAATCGCGCTCAGGAGTACCAAAATCGCCTTCATCAAATCCACGGTTATTGATTACAGCTTTGGGCTGAAGCTTACGAATCATCGCGTTAATAGATGGGTCTTTGTAAACCGGAACATTCATATCCCACCAGAATCCGTGAATTTCGCCATAGTTAGTGCAGAGTTCACGAACCTGTTCTTTCAGAAATAATATGTATTTATCCCAGTCGGGAGAATCTTGTGGCTGAGGTTGCAGCTCATGATGCCGACCCTGATTTGGATAATTAGGATGATTCCAGTCGGCTATTGAATAATACAAACAAAGCGGTACTTTCCGTTTATGACAAGCATCGGATAACATTCCGATAATATCCTTATTATAAGGGGTATTGATAGTATTGAATGTTGTTTGTTTTGAATCCCAGAGACAAAAACCATCATGATGTTTAGTTGTAATTGTGATGTATTTCATGCCAGCTTCTTCCATCAAATCAAGCCACTGCTCAGGATTGAATTTCTTTGGATTCCATTGGTTGGCCAATTTTACATACTCGGCTCTTGGTACTCTTCCACGCCATTGATGCTGCTCATGCCATCCGGGAATCGAATAAATTCCCCAGTGTACAAACATCCCGTAACGTCGCTCAAAAAACCAGTCACGACCATCGCCGAATCTTGGAATATGATACAACTTGTTGTCAGGCATGTTTGAAAACATATTACCAAATGAAGCAGGTGTTGCCCCTGTCCATTGCCCAAAAAACGGAATGGTTGCTAATACTCCGGCTGATTTTAGAAGTTCTCTGCGTTTCATAACCTTAATTTTTGAAATATTTTTGATGAATAAAATTCAAATTGCATCAATACTAAAGATACTGATTGAGTTTTCGTTTGTTGATTTCGCCTACAACCTGCTTGATTTCTTCGGCGTGATCGCGTTTGCAAACCAATATTGTATCACCTTCCTGAACTACAATCACATCGTCAAGACCAACAACTGCTACCAGACTGTCGGGCGCGTAAACGTAGGAGTTTTTAGTATCTATAAAGACAACTTCACCTTTTTGTGAATTCTGGTTTTCGTCCTTTTTTCCATATTTATAAACTTCTTCCCAGCTTCCAAGGTCATTCCATACAAAGTCACCCTGAACCAAAAATACGTTTTCAGCTTTTTCCAGAATTCCATAATCAATTGAAATAGACTCGACTTCATTATAAATCCTGTTCAGAGCTTCTTCGTAATCATCTGTATCAATGAATTCATTAATACGAAGCAGGTCGGCATATAATCGCGGAGAATATTTGCTGACTGATTCCAGAAACACAGAAACTTTGAAAACGAAGATTCCGCTGTTCCAGAAAAATCCTCCTGATTCAAGGTATTCAGTAGCAACTTTTAAATTAGGTTTCTCAACAAATTTATTAACAGAATAGGATTTTATGGATTGTCCAATAGTGATTTCATCGGCAGTCTTTACATAACCATACCCCGTAGCGGGAAATTTAGGTGTGATTCCGATAGTGACAATGCCATCTTTTTTATCTGCAATCATCGTTGCCGATCCGATGGTTTGCATAAAAAGCTCATCATTTTGTATTAAATGATCTGATGGAGAGACGATAAGAATACCATCCGGATCTTTTTTTGCAATAAACAAAGCTGCCAGACCAATTGCCGGAAGTGTGTTTTTTCCGACAGGCTCATAAATAAGATTTTCTTTTGGAAGGTTGGCTGTTTGTTCCTCTAAAACCTCTTTTTGGCTTTTTGCCGAGACGATGTAAATACTTTCTTCAGGTATAAAATTGGCAAAGCGACTTACAGTCTCCTGTATAAGAGATTGATTACCAAATAAACTAAGATATTGTTTGGGTTTTTTAACCCTGCTTCGAGGCCAGAAACGCGTTCCAGCGCCTCCAGCCATAATCAGACAATAGTTGTTGCTCATTTTATTATTTTAGAACTTTTAATTATTCACCTGATACAAATATCAATATTTTATTTTGATTTTCATTGCTCCCGGAATTTCCTCCTCTGAAGCAACAATCACGTAACCGCCACCGCTTCCTGAAGTAATTGCCCCCGGATAATTGAGTAACCAGTTGGATTCCATTTCGTTTGAAACCCAATCGGGAACTGTGTAAGGTAACATTTTTTTCCACGACAGGAATGTTTGTTTCATACCTGCCCCCAATTTATTTACGTCTCGTTCAATAATTCCTTCCCAACACAAATCGCCGGCAGCACCAAGTTCTTTGACGTTTTCGACTGTCAGATTCTTTTCGAGTAAAGGATTGTAGCCATCCGGGCGAGGCGCAAGTGGAATCAGGTGCAACACCCGTGATAACCAGTCGCAGATTTCTGAATCGGTGGTTGTTTCGATGTTGTAAGGCCAGTACTTCCCATCGAAGTCGAGCCTGTTTGCACCGGGAACCAGAATGCCTATCTGATCCTGCGAGCCTGACACATATTCACATCCCGGAGGATTCTCTGCACCAAACAGAAGTTGAGCATTTCGTACCGTATCGCCTTCGGGTAATTCTCCTTTCCACAATTCGTTGGCTATTTTGCGCGAACTTGTAGCCATTCCCGAACGGTCGTTGAAGTCGTATCCCGGCCAGATTTGAGCAACGACACACGATCCACTGTGAAACTTCGAAACCCACGGTTGATCCATCCATCCGCCCGCCAGACATAAACGGTAAGGAATTTTCAAATCTTTTTTCGATTGCGAACTTGACCTTGCAGGAAGACCTTCTTCAGGAATCCTTTCAAGAACAATTAGTTCAACACTATTTTCATCGCAAAGGAGTTTTTTACCTTCGGTGAATCCATCGGAATTCACCACAAAATAGTCAGGCTTAATGCGTTTCATATCCTCCACAAAATCGAGCATACCATCGCCTGATGCGACAAATGCTTCAGTCACGTATTTTATGGCTCCCACCATGTAAACACGTTCTTCCTGCGAAAAATATGGTTTTTTACCTTTTAGCTTGAATAGGTTTTCGTCCTGCCCAACGCTAACATATAGATCGCCATATTGCGATGCTGTTTTGAAAAACGCAACATGTCCGGCGTGAAGCAAGTCGTAACAACCGCTGACCAATACCTTTTTTTCGCTCATAAATTATTCTTCTTAAATGAAGTTATTTATCAATCAGACAATGGTTTGAAAAAATTTGGGCGTGATTATTTTATCCCGCCGCTTTTCATTTGTGTCCTTATCCAGTCGTAGGTTTCTTTCATACCTGCTGCCAATGGCAAGGTTGGTTCCCATCCGAGTAGTTCAAGAATCATTGTGTTGTCGCTGTTACGTCCCCGAACACCTTTTGGAGCATCAAGGTCATAAGTCCTTTTCAGTTTGATACTTGCAATATTTTCAACAATATCAACTAATTTATTGATTGAAACCATTTCGCTGCTACCGAGGTTAATAGGTTCAATTATATCGCTGTACATGATTTTAAGGATTCCTTCGACACATTCTGTAATATACATAAAGCTACGGGTTTGTTCGCCATCGCCCCAGATGTTGATTTCGTCTTTGCCGTACAATTCAGCTTCCAATACTTTACGACACATTGCTGCGGGAGCTTTTTCGCGTCCGCCATCCCATGTTCCGTGAGGTCCGTAAACATTGTGGAAACGAGCCACACGTGTGTTAATGCCGTAATCTTCGCGGAAATGACGGCACATTCTTTCGGAGAATAATTTTTCCCAACCGTAGCCATCTTCCGATTGTGCCGGGTAAGCATCCGATTCTTTCAGTCCCGGATTGTTTACATCCTGTTGTTTGTCACCATTATAAACACATGCTGAGGAGGCATAAAAAAAGCGGTCAATACCCAAATCTTTGGCTGCCATCAGCAAATGAGTATTGATCAAAACACTAAGCATACATTCTGCTTTATGAGTTTCGATAAAGCCCATTCCCCCCATATCAGCTGCAAGATTAAAGACTTCATTAAATCCGTTTATGGCAGTATAACAGTTTTCCTTGCTGTTCAGGTCAAGAACCAAATTGTCAACATCGGTATGAACCTGATACCATTGGTTAAGCGGTTTTTTATCAACTGCTCTTACATGATGACCCATATCTTTTAATTTTCTGGTCAAATGACCGCCGATAAAACCACCTGCTCCTGCTACAATAATTCTTTTCATTTTTGTAAAAATTAGAATTTCAATAATAATTTTATTTATCCCGGCACAAAAGTCGGGATAAATAAAACGTCTGACAAGGATTCATTTTCAGGAAATTAGCGCAAAGGTTTCCGCAAACCTTTGCGTAAGAAAAAAATGTTTTATAACATGTTTCAATGAGAGGCAAACACTTTTTGATCTTCGTCAAAACTTACCGGGCCACCGGGTTTTGAACCAATCAAAGCGTAATAACCAATAAAAAAATATGCAACTAAAGGAATGCTCATAGCAAAGGCAAGGCTTGAAGTCTTGTCGGCAATTAAACCCATTATTGGTGTCCACACTGCACCGCCAACAATTGCCATTATAATGAAAGAGCCACCTAATTTGGTATTCGCGCCTAATCCTTTAACTCCAAGGGCAAATATTGTAGGGAACATTAACGACATAAAGAAACTGGTGATAATAAGTGCCCAAACACCAATTCCGCCGGGGACGAATATGCCGAGCAAAACCAAAACAACATTA
>CAILKW010000013.1 GCA_903834845.1 uncultured Bacteroidia bacterium
ATGTCTAAAATATAGGGGTAGTAGGTTTTTTTTACAAAAAAATATCAAAAACCTGTTTCAAAAATGTAAGCGACTCAAAAAAATCAAAATTTCTTGAGCAGGCACCCAAAAAAGTATGACTTTATGGATAGACACTAATTACAAAAAAATGGCAATCATCTACACCGTACATGGCAAAACTGTATTGATAAACCGTGTTGTTTCTGCAACATTGATTACAACCAACAGTTGACACAGTTATGGGGAATGGTGAACAAGGCAATCGGGAAAATAGAAAATAAATAAAAAACATAAAATGCAAAAAGCACCACACATCGAATCTTCGTTGATCCCACTTTACCTTGGAGTTACCGGCCACAGGGATATCCGCGAAGAGGACATGGAAACTCTGAAACAGTTGATTAAAGAGTTTATTGCCCAAACCCAGAAAAAATGCCCAAATACTCCGGTTGTCTTGCTTACACCACTTGCTGAGGGTGCAGACCGCTTGGCGGCTTTGGCTGCAAAAGAATGTAAAATAGATTTTATTGCCGCGCTGCCCATGCCTGTCGAAGAATATAAACGGGATTTTGTTGAGAAAGGATCTGTTAAAGAATTTGAGCATCTTCTGGCAAAAGCTTCTTTTGTAATCGAGCTTCCACTTCAGGAAGGCACTACCATTGAAAATGTTGTCAGCGATCACAATAAACGGAATGAACAGTATTATCAAAATGGCTTATTCATTGCCCGTCAATGCCATACGCTGATTGCCTTGTGGGACGGAACAAACAACGGCAAAAAAGGTGGCACAGCCGATGTGGTCAGGCTTAAAAAATTGGGCATCCCAGGCAAGTTTGGAAACCCGTCTAAGCGGTTACATTATCTTCAAACCGGCCCAATTTATCACATAGTCACACCACGCAAAAGCACTCCTGAACCTGATAATCCATTGTCCGTTAAGATATATTATCCTGTTTATTCTGATACAGATATTACTAAAGGAGAGAAGAACGATAAAGAGATGCTTGACCGCATTGATACCTACAATAAAGATATTATCAGGTTGGCATCCGGTTTAAAGTCCAAAATTGAAATAAGTTCAGATTATTTATCCACGAAAAATCCGGATTTCGGAAAAAACCCAATCTTAAAAAATATAGCACAAAAACATGGTACCGCAAGCGAGTTGGCTTCCTATTTTCAGAAGAGACGATTTCTGGCCCTAAAGGTTTTATTGTCGTTGGTGGTTTTGGCCTTTCTTTTCCTGCATATCAATACAGAGTTTTTGCATAAACCATTGGTATTGTTGCTATATCCTGTAACAATGGGTGTTGGTGCTGTTTGGTTTTTTGTAGCAGGAAGAAAAAAATACGAATATAAACACGAAGATTACCGCGCATTATCTGAGGCTTATAGAGTTCAGTACTATCTTAAAGCGAGCGGTCGGGAGGACAACGTGAGCGACCATTATCTTAAAAGGCACAGGGGCGAATTGGAGTGGGTGCTTTATGCCCTGCGAACTTCGCAAATAAATGACAGGAAGCATTATGCTACCTTGTCGGCAACGGGAAAAGAGAATCCGATTAAGCGAATCATCTTCCTGAAAACTTGTTGGATAGATGACCAGTTAAAGTATTTCAGGAAAACTGCCATTAAGCATAACCGGTCCGCCAAAAAATGGGAATCGCGGGCCAATCGTTCCTTTATGATTGCCATTATATCTGCATGTCTGCTTTCGGTGGTAAGCTTATATGCAGAATATTTACCCGAAAATCTTAAAAGCTTTGAGGAAATTGTACGTGCAATTTTATCCTGTAGTACCAGCGTTTTTCTGGTTCTTGCGGCTGCGCTGCATGGTTATTCCGATAAGATGATATTTGCAGAACAGGCTAAGAATTATGAGATTATGGCTCAGCTTTTCCAATTGGCAAGCGAAAAATTAGGCCACGCCATTGAGGTAAACGATGAAATCGAAGCTAACGACATCATCGGGGAATTATCACAGGAAGCCCTACTCGAAAATGGAGATTGGTTGTTGCTTCACCGCTCAAGACCTTTGGAAATTCCAAAAGGGTAAAAAGCAGATTATATTATCATACAGATATTAAGTTATTTAAAAAAATAATATCATTTAAACACCGGCGCGAAGAAAAGACACCGGCGGGTTTGATTAACTCCCCAAAACTCGTAGATGTGCGAAGTTCCAGTTGAGGTTTCAAAACCATAAAATCTTTGTTGTTTCTGTCAACAGAAATAATTTATATTGTTTTGTTTCTGTCAACAGAAATAAGCAAACAATTTGCCAATCATAGCAAAGTCTATTGTATTGACAATGGGATACTTACAAATACAGCATTCAGGATTTCGGAGGACTATGGCAGATACCTTGAGAATATCGTTTCTATTGAATTGGTACGCCGGGGACTTGAGGTCTATTTTCATCAGGGAAAAAAGGAGTGCGACTTCGTTGTCAAAGAAGGGCAGAACATCTGTCAGGCCATACAGGTATGCCGCACCATGCAGGACGAAGGTACAAAAAAACGTGAACTGGATGGGTTATTGGAAGCACTTGAGGCTTATGGGTTGGACGAAGGGTTGATACTTACTGAGGATGAAGAATTTGAACTAACTATACTAAATCGTAGGATCATTGTCCAACCTGTTTGGAAATGGATACTGTAATTCAAAAATTTGAAAGCCGCTAAATATATAAATCTGTTAAACCTTAACTTAAATTTTCCATGAACACCGTAAATTTTTTTGAAAGCAAACAGATATGGTCTATTTGGAACGAAAAGGAAAACAAGCGGTATTTTTAGGTTCAGGATGTAGTTGAATTCCTAACAGATAGGTGAGGTAAAAATAGAAAAAGATTATTAAGCAATTGTCATCAAAACTATCTATGGAAAGAAACGTAATCCTACCATGCCACGACCCTCAAAAAGTCGAACGTGAATATAACACGGTGAAGCAGAAAGGATGGTGAATATTGGAATACACCCTAAAATTCAACACAAAAAACTATTTAATATGTTGAACCCTTTCGGGGTTCCGCGTCACGGGGAATCCGTTTTCCATAAGTTTCACTTATGGCTATTTACGTTTAACTACTTCGTAGTTAGGAAATTCAGCGATACGACAAATTTCTCGACCCTGAAAGGGTCGAACGTCAATAGCCATAGATGGAATCTATGGAAAAGAAAGTAAACCCACCATGCCACGACCCTGAAAGGGTCGAACGTGATTAAAATACGGTGAAGCAGAAAGGATGGTTAATATTGGATTACACCCTAAAATTCAAACACAAAAAACTATTTGATATGTTGAACCCTGTCAGGGTTCCTATTCAATGGGGAATCCGTTTTCCATAAGTTTCACTTATGGCTATTTACGTTTAACTACTTCGTAGTTAGGATGTCATGAGTGTTCCTTTCTCTCGACCCTGAAAGGGTCGAACGTCAATAGCCATAGATGGAATCTATGGAAAAGAACGTAAACCCCCAATGCTCACGACTCTGAAAGAGTCGAACGTGAATATAACACGGTGAAGCAGAAACGATGGTTAATATTGGAATACACAATTAAATTCAAACACAAAAAACTATTTAATATTTTGAACCCTTTCGGGGTTCCGGTTCACGGGGGTAACCTTTTTTCCATAAGTTTCCACTTATGGCTATTAGCTTCGCTGATCTTCGATTCACGTTTAACTACTTCGTGGTTATAAAGTCAAAAGGTATGTTTTGTAAACATCCATAGTTTAGCTTTGCTGATTTTCAATCTTAAAACTATTCATTCTACTACTTCCTAAACTCACAGTAGTCACTTGTGGAAATATATTTAATATCGAAAACACTAAACAAACTTCAATTTCAGTCATTATTCAATAGCAGAACCTAAAATAAAAATTCGTTATTTTGTACTCATGCCGCAAATTTCAATACAAATATTTCCGGCTTATACGCTTCTGATTATCACAACTTTTATACAAAACAACAAATGAAAACAAATCATTATTTCTTTTTGATCCTTAGTCTGATCGGGTGTTTTATTATTGACACTTCAAATTTGGTGTCGGCAAGTCCCGGAAATAGTATGAACCGTTACAATGTGGTCTGGAATAGTCCATCGAAGGATGCCACCGGGGTTATGCCAATGGGCAACGGAGACATTGCAGCCGGAGTTTATGCAATCGAAAATGGAGACTTGTATATGCTTATGGCAAAGAACGATGCCTATACTTATATGGGTGATATTTTCAAGACCGGGCGCGTTAAAATTTCTCTCAATCCCAATCCTTTCAAATCTGGTAAGCCATTCCGGCAAACCCTCGACCTCACTACAGGATCAATTCTCATCGAAGCCGATGGGATGACTCTCCGTATTTGGGCAGATGCAAATCGCCCGGTTTTTCATATCGAAATTAATTCACCGAAAGAGGTCGCAGTAACGGTTCAGCCCGATTTATGGAAACGCATTGATTATACTGTGTTCAATGTTACCAAGTTATATACAACAGCCAAAGATGGTTGGGATCCTTCGGCAAGTCCGGCTCAGGATGTGCTGTTGGAAAAAGAAGGTAAAATTCTATGGTATTTCCCCGTTGGTGATCGGAGTACTTATTCGGACGACCTGAAATTCTATAATGTAGAGTTTATGTCATCAAAGTTTCCTGACCCGTTTAGGTTCAACACTTTTGGAAATATGATCGAAAGTCCTCAGCTCTCTCTTACTCGCGGCACTCTGACAGGCAAAGGAAAAAACTTCGATGTCCGTATTCACGCTCTGACAATGCAAACACCCGAACCATCGAAGTGGGTTGAGAAGATTCTGCAACAAGCCTCACGTCCTTCAGATGTAAAGAAAGACTGGAACGACCATTGTGCTTGGTGGTCAAATTTCTGGGAACGAAGTTGGATTATCGCCACAGACAACACCTTACCTGAACAAGCTCGTGAAATACTAAACGGCGAAGCTTCAGCTTCAGGCACTCGCGAGGAGAAGGATGGTGCTGCACTTACTTCGCAGAGCTACAATGTTTTTCGCTTTTTAATGGCCTGTCAAAGCCGTGGCACTGTCCAGACTAAATTTAATGGAGGGCTTTTCACTCAGCAATTGAAATTAAAAGAGCAGGACAAAAAAAATCGTTCAAACATGGTGCAACAAGCCGATAGTTCGTGGCTTACCAATGAGGATGATCGTCTTTGGGGCCGCCGCTATACCTTTCAGAATCAACGGCTTCTTTATTGGCCGCTCCTCGCAAGCGGAGATTTAGATTTGATGAAACCGTTTTTCAACTATTATTCAAATCTTCTCGAAATGCGAAAAGCCATAACCAAAGCTTGGTTCGGACATGATGGTGCCTATTATCGTGAGAATATTGAACCAACCGGTGCTGAACAGGATTGCGACAATGGTGGCCGTCCTCCAAAGACTAAGCCCGGTGAAAAATACGTAGGCTGGTACCACGACTATTACTTCACTTCCGGACTGGAAATTCTTGCAATGATGTGCGACAATGTCAACTATAGCGGCAACGTTTCATTTCGCGATAATGTATTGGTTCCTTTCGCTCGCGAAGTCCTTCTTTTCTTCGACAAACACTATTTACGTGGCCCTGACGGTAAGCTTCGTCTCGACCCGGCACAAGTAGTCGAGACTTGGTGGATTGCAGTAAATCCGTCACCTGATGTGGCAGGATTGCGGTTTTGTTTGAATGAATTACTAAATATGAAGGCAGGAACGACTGAAGACCAAACCCGTTGGCATAAGTTCCTAAGTGAGATTCCTGAAATTTCGTTGCAAACAATAGAAGGTCGCAAGGCTATAGCACCCGCTGAGAAATGGGAGAAAAAGCAGAACGCCGAAAATGGTGAACTCTATCCGGTGTTTCCTTTTCGCTGTTTCGGTCTTGGAAATGGAACAAGCGACATCGTTGACTGGACAATGAAATATCGCTCACTGAAGGACGCTTTCGGCAGTGCATGCTGGACTCAGGATCAGATTGACTGGGCATATACCGGCAATGCAACCGAAGCAGCCAACGGATTAGTACGCCGTTTCCGTGTCGCTTCTACAATGTGCCGGTTCCCGCTTTTTGGGCGCGAAGGTCCCGATTCATGCCCCGACTTTGATCACTTTGGTTCAGGATCCACAGCTTTTCAGCGAATGTTGCTCCAGGAGACATCAGGCAAAATCATACTTTTACCGGCATGGCCCAAAGACTGGAACGTGAATTTCAAACTTCACGCTATGCACAACACAACTTTAGAAGGTGAAGTAAAGAATGGTAAAATTATTAACTTCAAGGTTATTCCCGAATCCCGAAGAAAAGATGTAAGTCTCGCAAAAGGCTGGAATATTGCCGATTAAATCTTTTGAAACGATTATTTAAAACTTATATCCATGAAAAAATACCTCTCTTTTTTGCGTGAAGTATTTACTTGTTGCTTTACTGTTTTTTGCTCTTTTACCGGCATTGGCTACCGACAAATACAAGGGTAAATATTGCACGGGAGAAGGTGATTTAAATTTTCTCCGACTGATTGATGAAGACAGGAATAATTATATTTGCAGAAAACATATTATTGATGTATGAAAACAATCCGCCTATTTTTAGCCTCATCATCCGAACTGAAAGATGACCGCGAACAGTTTGAGATTTTTATCAATCGTAAAAATAAGGAATTGCACACAAAAGGCATTTTTCTTGAATTGATCGTTTGGGAAGATTTCCTCGATGCCATTTCCCAAAGCCGCTTGCAAGACGAATACAACAAGGCTATTATAGGTTGCGATATATTTGTGATGCTGTTCTGTACCAAAGTGGGAAAATACACTTATGAAGAATTTGAAAAAGCATTTCAGCAATTCAAAAAGATAAATAAACCTCGGATTTTTACTTACTTTAAAGATGCCAATGTCAATTTAGACGCTATCAATGAAGAAGATATGAAAAGTCTATGGGCTTTTAAAGCAAAGCTGAAAACTTTAGGTCATTTTTACTCAAAGTATGAAAATATTGAGGGACTAAAATTGGATTTCGGTAACCAATTGATAAAATTGCTTGCTGATGGTTTTATAACCTGTGATAATCACGAACAAACCCAAAATAACAATTCAAAGCCTAAGACCGAAATTCCCAGATTACTTACCGAACCCCCGTTTATGCCTGAAGTCTTTCTTGGCCGCGAAACTGATTTGCAAACCATTAAAACCAAATTGTTTGCTGGCGATAATATGCTTCTTCTGGTAAACGGAAACGGCGGTGTAGGTAAAACTTCGCTCGCTGCAAAATATTACGACAACTACAAACATGAATATGCTCATGTAGCTTGGGTTCTGAGCCAGAAAAGTATCTGCAATGCACTTTTAACCTTAGCCGAACCGCTGCAAGTTACTTTTGAACCAACCATGCCAACAGCAGAACGCCTCAAAAAATTGCTGACTGCCATGGCCGCACTCTCGAAACCCTGTTTGCTGATTATTGACAATGCCAACGAAATTGACGACCTGAAACAAAACTACCAAAATCTGCGCCGTTGTACCAATTTCCATTTGCTGCTTACCAGCCGTGTTAACCATTTTGAACATGCTGAATATTATCATATTGATGGATTGCCTTACGATAAAGCATTAGAATTATTTAGGAAGTATTACCCCAAACATACCGAGGCCGAAAACCAGCTTTTTGAGAAAATACATACTGCTATTGGTGGAAATACTTTGGTTGTAGAGTTGCTGGCAAAGTATTTGAATGTAGTGAACCGCAACAAAAAAAATTATACACTTGCCGGTTTGCTTGCCGATTTACATACAAAAGGTTTGCTTGGCATAACCACAACCAAAAACGTAGCAACCGATTACCAAGCAACCAAAGGGACAATGCGCGAAGAAAAACCTGAATCTATTGTAGCGGCAATGTACGACCTTAGCGAATTGACAGAAGCTGAAAAAGACCTCCTCTTTCTGTTTGCTATACTCCCTGCCGAAGCGATAGATTACAGTATGATTGAGCTGCTTACCGGAGACGACAGTCCCGACCTGGAAGATATTCTCGACAATCTGGTGCAGAAAGGGTGGGTAGAAAGAAACAATACCACCAACGAATTCAAGTGTAACCCTTTGGTACAGGAAATTGCCAAAAAGAAAAACCCAAAAACACCGGATGATTGCCAAACAATTATTTATGTACTTGGTGAAAAATTAGATCCCAGCGACATTCTTAAAAACCTTAACTACCAGGATGCTGCAATATTTGCCCACTATGCTGAGGCAGTAGTTAAAAGTTTTGATGCTGCCAATTTTAACTTATCGGTACTCACCGAACGCCTTGGAAAGTACCATAAGGAGACCGGCAATTTGGACAAAGCTTTGGAATACTTTAATTTAGATATTGGACTATCAAAAGAACTTTACGAGGCAAATCCCAAAAGTGAGAACCTGAAAAACGGACTGGCAATTTCGTATAATAAATTAGGGGTTATTTATCAGTCTCTCGGCGATTTGGACAAAGCTTTGGTTTACTTTAATGATTATAACCGATTAGAAAAAGAACTTTATAAGGCAAATCCCAAAAGTGAGAACCTGAAAAATCTACTGGCTATTTCGTGTCAATATCTCGGCATTATTTATCAGTCGCTCGGCGATTTGGACAAAGCTTTGGTTTACTTTAATGATTATAACCGATTAGAAAAAGAACTTTATAAGGCAAATCCCAAAAGTGAGAACCTGAAAAA
>CAILKW010000014.1 GCA_903834845.1 uncultured Bacteroidia bacterium
ATGTAAAACTTTCAGATCTTTAATGTCCTAAAATTAAACACTTTAATCGAATATGCCAAATAAATTGACAAAAGATTTAAGAAAGTTATCAACAGTATATGGTTGATTTATTGATAATTATAGGTTTTCTTATAGATACTATCTAGGGCTGCACCGATCGACAAGTCCCTTTTCCATGGGTTGGCGACAATTCCTTGTGTTTTCCAGAGGCAATACATAATGGTTGTCCTGGCAAAATTGCCGTCACCATGCCATCCTTCAATCATTCCGTCGTTTTTCTGGAAATTCCATAATACTCTTATCTCACTGTCGAGCCATTCTTTTACCGAAGGGATTGGTTCCCGGTTAAACAAATTCAGGGTGCCTTCAATTGCGTCGGCATATCCCTCCTGGCTTCCACTTTCCCAATCATGATTGCGGTATTTTTCATTTAAAGAACTCAATGCTTTGATGACAGCTTCTTTGTATTCCGGAGTGTTATCCATTTGTAAAACAAAGTAATAAGCATTCAGAGTATAACCGAAATTGTCAGCCAAACGTGCAGAAATGACTTTACCTGTTTGTGGATTGACTTCATCATAGAACAGACCATCTTCGTTCCGTCCGACTTCGAGAATCCGATCCAGCCTCAGGTGGATATATTTGCGCCATTGTATTCTCTTCTCAGGCATGGCATATGAAGCGGTAAGATATACTTCACAAAGTCCAGAAATAACCTCGCAACCATGGTCCCGTATCCGCAAACGATCCAGACCGATGGTGGGGAGCATTTCATTGTTCAGGTAATAATCCGCAATTTCTGCTGCCCATTCCAGATACTCTTTTTTCCAGTAAACCAGTACATGCGAGACAATACTTGGAGAAGGTCGCCATTGACTTCCACCACTGCGCTTCTGCCGAGCCAGTCTCGTTTTACCTCTTTGACCACTCTGACCACACGGGGAAGATCATCAAGGATTTCCAGCATTCGGTCACTCCAGCGACTCCTTCCTAGCCATTCTGCTAAAGGGATCAAACCGTCTTTCATATACTCAGCCGATCCGAAAATAATCTGACTGGTATCAGGAATTTCACTTCGGTATCCATGTTTTGAAAAAGACCAGGTATCCGGCAGCTTTCCGATTCTGGAAGTCAGTTTTTGCTCAGTTTTCAGCATTTCCAGTGCTGAACCTTTAAAAAAATCAGGCATCAGAATTGAAGAGGTAAGCACCATGAAAGGATAATTGTCAGCTGCTGCATCCCAGTCATTCCAGTAATCTTTAAATCACTTATATTTCTTGGTATTAGACCCGTTGCTGGATCGGCAAATTTCATCCAAACGTTAACATAGCCAATACATCGGTTATATCCTTCATTTACCAGTTGTCCATTATTAAGCGCTTCCTGAAACCCAGCATCCATCTTCTGAGAAAAAACTGGAGATAAGATAGTTGGCATAATAATGATTGACAATACTATTTTTGAGAAATACTTATTCATTTTATCGTTTAAATTATCTGTCCTAATTAATAGTTACCATACTGCTGAAGGGTGTCCCACATGGTCCAGAAGTTCTCTGGCGAAACATCGTCTTGGATGTTGTGCACCGGCGCGAACACAAAACCTCCGCCCAGAGCCAGAATGTCGATGATTCGCTTCACCTCGTCTGCCACTTGCTGCGGGCTGCCATTGTTCAGGGTCGATTGGGTATAAACTCCCCCACCCCAAAAAGTAAGGACATCTCCGAAGTCGCGTTTCAACTCTTTCAAATCCATTCCGGTAGCGGTAAACTGAGCTGGGTTTAGGATGTCCAATCCAGCGTCAATCAAATCAGGCAGAATCTCGCGGATGGCGCCACAACTGTGCATAAACGTTTTGACATGCGGTAAACACTTTTTCGGCAGACCCTATTTGAATATTTTTTTCCTCCTCGCTTCTTTCAGATTACAAGCCTATTAGTTTAAGGTTATCGATCCCAACCCCAAGATTAGGACCGATAACACAACTCATTACTATTTTAGTTCCAGTTAGGATTCTGTATTAGATTTGGATTCAATAGAATCTGACGTGTGGGTAATGGGAACAGATAATGTTTCATTGGATCGAAAATCCGTTTTGAAGCTTGCTCAAGAATAATGAAACCTTCTGAGTCTAGCTCATACTTTAGATTACTCCAGCGACTATCAGTTTGATACTGTGTTCCCTTAAATTTAATACCTCTGAGTGGCTGATTAAGCTCAAATTCAGCAGTTTTCCATCGTCTAAGGTCGTCAAAACGATAACCTTCAAGAGAAAGTTCGATAGTTCTTTCTCTACGTATTTCCTCCAGAATATTCAAACCGGCCGCTGCCGCAAATGCGTTGGTAAGATGTGGCATCCCTACCCGGTCTCGGAGTAAATTAATTGTCAAATCAAGCTCACTATCTGAAATCTTAGCGTTCTTTTCAAACAATGCCTCGGCATATGTCAAAAGAATCTCGGTGTATCTTAAAACAGGCCAGTCATTACCGAGTGGAAAGGAAATTTCTGCTTCACCTTTAACATTTTTGTAGCCAGTCTGTGTCCAGAAGCCAAATCGAACATCATATACAATACCTTTATTTGGATTATCCAAATTATTCCAATCAATATTGTACATTGGCTGACTAAAAGACCAATAACGCTCCCCTGGCTTGACAAAGAAAATATCCATCCGAGGATCTCTGTCCTCATACTCAGATAAGATTGTCTGATAACCTTTAAAGACCGACTTAGGGTGATTAATTGGCAATCCTGTGATGTCTAGATACATATCTGCTAACTTGCGGGTTGGGCAAAGTGAAGTAATATTATCTCGTCGTGGTGCCTCTCTGATATCCTGGTCATACCTGTTTGCAAGGATAGTTTCCTTATTATCAACCTTGGTCATACTTACTGGATTTGACTTTAGCTTCGACAACGTAAAGAAATATTTATAAGCCAACTTGCCCAATTTGTCACGGTTATCCCACAAAATGTATTCTTTACTGTCAATAACTTCCTTAGCTGCAATCACAGCATCATCAATAAAGACCGCACCTCCTTGAAGACCGTGATATTTGCGCAATGTACCTTCGAATAACGAGAATCTTGCTTTAAGAGCCAAAGCTGCACCCTTTGAGATTCGTCCTTTATTGCTGTTCGAAATCTTGGACTCAAGCGGAAGATTTAAAATTGCATCGTCAAGATTCTTCTTAATAAACGCTGCGATAGTCTCTCTGCTATCGCGAGGACCATACAGTAAATCAAGATCCGACAACTGTAATGTCTTATCAATTAATGGTATACCTCCAAATCGTTTTAGCAAATTGAAATAATGAAAAGCCCTAAAAAACTTTAATTCTGCCTCATAGACTTTAACCTGATCCTTAATTTCTGGAGAAGCTGACGCACATCTGTCCAAACCATAATTAATATATCGGATGGACGAATAAGAAGCATTCCATACAGCGTCTGTGGTACCTGCAATGTACGAACTATTACTTACACTATTAAAACCAGATGGCTTTGTAATATCAGCCATATCGTCATCCGCATTAAAACTTGGTAGCCCGTAATAAAATTGATTCACATACATCTTAAAGTTATCTTCTGTTTTAAAATACACGGGCTCTGAAATAACATCCCTTGAATAGAGGTCCAGCCCCTTTTCACACGAAACTAAGGTAAGTCCATTAAGGAGGACACAAACAATAAAGTATATGTAACTATATGTTTTCATTTGAATAATTTTAAAATTGAATATTTACCCCAATCGAATAATTTCTAGAGAATGGAATTAGGTTCTCAGCATAAGGTGCTTCTGGATCAAAACCAATTGGTAGATTGTCTATTTCAAACAAGTTCATCCCAGTTGCATAAACTCTTAAGTTTTCAACACCAAATTTTCGAGTAATCATAACTGGAAGTGTATATCCAATTTGTATCTCCTTTAGGCGCAGGTAATTGTTATTATAATATTTATAGGGGGCTGTTGACCACTGATAGTTATAATTTTGAATACCACCGTCCTGGGTAAGTCTTGGGTAGGTTGCATTTGGACGATCTACACTCCAAGTATTGTGGTAGAAGTATTGCGATGCCTGCTTCCAAACCTCGCCACCACCAGCATAAGTTCCATTGATATTATACCACTGTCCAACACCTTGCAAGAATGCTGAAAGATCAATACCTTTATAGTTAATGCCTAAATTCAAACCATATAAGTATCGTTGATTGCTTGTACCCTTGTATATCAAGTCTCCTGAGTTAGGGTCTCCCTCTTTGTAAAGTTTGGGTTCGAGAATACCATCGCCATCTTTATCTAAATATTTTGCATCCCCTATTCTTAAATTTGTGGGGACACCACCTTTATTAATTTTTGACTTATAATCAGCAAGATCCGCGGCATCCCGGATGAAGCCATCAAACTCATAGATAAGAAATGAATTTGTAGGATAATCCTCCAGGAATGTGTTCAGTCCTTGCCTAGGATTTCGTGAGTCGCTTAGAGAAATTACCTTTGTATTATTATCACTTATTATTGCACTAATTCTATAACCAATCGCTCCAATCTTGTCCTTCCAATTCAATGAAATCTCACCGCCATTAGTTCGAACGTGAGCACCATTAAGAGAAGGTGCCGCAGCACCAAGAATAGATGGAAACTCTTCAGAATAGAACATATTTTTATTATTCTTAATGAAATAATCTAACGAACCACCAAGTTTGTTGTTAAATAAGCTAAAATCAATACCAACATTTGAAGACTCGATAATCTCCCAGCTTCGCTCAATCGCTGGCATTGCACCCATCGCAGCTCTTGGCGATTTTAGTGGATCGTTCGAGTTCCCAAACGGGTATTGTCCACCAATTGTTACATACTGGTATTGATCGTAGAGTCCGATTCCTGACTGATTGCCCAACTGTCCCCAAGAAAGTCTAATTTTTAGATGGTTAATATCTTTACTTAAGGACGAAAAGAAGCTTTCATTGGAAATTACCCATGCACCAGACATACCAAACAACTCTTTCCATTTTTTACCCTCAGCAAACCTTGAAGATCCATCATTGCGGTAAGTCGCCTCGGCAAATACACGATTCTTGTAGTTATAGCTTAAACGGCCAAATAATGAAGTTAAGGCCCATGCGTTTCCAAATTCTCCATTAAACTGATACTGCGCATCTGCAAGCCCCAACATTGGGAGCTCGTCGGATATCAAGTTAAGTCGATATGCATTAAAACCTCTATTATCCTGTTCTTCATGAGATGCACCGAACATCAAATTGAACTTGTGAGCGTCTGAAAAATTTAAATCGTAATTGCCATAGATAGATGCTACTATGTTCTCACTCTTATTTGAAATTGACTCTGTTTTTGTTTTGCCTCCCTCCCAATAGTCAATTACATCGTAGTTGAACGAACCGTCCCAATGGTAAGTTTGGTGTCTTTTGCTATAGTATTTTTCGTCATAAATATCATAATTCATTGACAAATCACCTATAATTGACAGATTCTTAATTGGTGAAAAATCAAATCCAAGTTGCGTATAATAGGAATAATATGTTTTCCATTTATTACCAGTGTTTTGAGCATAAGCAATAGGATTGCCAAAACCTCCAGAACCGTAATACTGTCCTTGTGGGTTATATGTTGGCTGGCAATTCCATGTCCAAAAGGTAAGCCATGCCAGTCGATCGATGTTAAAAGGTTCTGTGACTTTTTTTCTTCCTAAATAGATATTTGATCGAAGCTTTAATTTGTTGTTTACATTATATTCATATTTAAACCGACCCCAATATTTTTTATTATTGAATCCACTCCGATAACCCCATTTTTCTCAAGTGGCTGAGAATTGGTTATTTTCGGAACGTGACAGGTTATTGGGCAATATTGCCGTTAAAAGTGATTTGATTGCAAAATTGAGGTCAGCAAATATTGATTTGACCGCA
>CAILKW010000015.1 GCA_903834845.1 uncultured Bacteroidia bacterium
AAAAACAATCGGTTGGTAACAAAAGCTAATCGCAATCGGGGTAAAGTGCTGAAATAGTGATTATCGTTCTTATAAAGATTTGAAGTAAAAGTAAGTTAAAGTTTCCAATAATCCCCGACAGCAATTAGCCTCAGCCGTTAGCAACAAGGTTAAGAACGGCTCTATGAAAGGACACTACAAATATGAGAGAATTTATTTGCCCCTCCCGCTTTTGCCTATGGGGCAATTAGGGAACCCCACGCACATTGAACACATTTGCAAATTGTGCAAGCCAGCCCTTAAAAACCCAATTTGCAAAAGAGTGCAATCTTGCCTACCCACTCGGTCGGGTAGGTGCGTTCTTTTAATGAGAATTACCAATTAGTGCTAAGGTTCTTAAAGACACAATTAATGATATTTGCTTGACAGGAAAGAAGGTGAGAAGCCAACAGCATAAGTAAAAATAAAGAACCCCCGATGTGGATAACTTGGAGGTTTTTTTTGTACAACCAAATAAGTTTAGTTGAAATGATTCAAAAGAGAAAAAATCAAATTGCAGGCATTTTGTTCGTCGTTGTTTCTATTGTTTCTATTGGTGGAATCTGGATTTTTCAAGGTTATCAGAATGATGGGAAAACCACTCCAAATAACATTCCGAAATTGATTGAAGTTGCTGACAGCCTTAGGAATTCAGTACCCGATTCGGCGATCAGCTATTATAATCGAGCAAAAACATTGCTTGAATCGTTTCCCGATGGGTACGATAGAAATCATCTTTTGGCTTCTTCGTATGTGGGTATCGCTTTTACTTATTCTCAGCTTGGAGATTTAGATCTAGCATTGAAAAATGATTCCATAGCCTTAGCAATTGCATTGAAAAACGATGATAAACCGATTCAGGCTAAAGCCTTAAATGGGAAAGGGTTAGTTTTTTCCAGAAGTGGCGATTATCCTCAGGCCTTGAGTTATTATAAAGAAGCCATGTCACTTGCCACTGAAGTAAATGATTTGAAACTAAAGGCCATGATAACTTCAAACAGGGCCATGATATACGCTTATCAGGGAGATAATAAGAAAGCAATCAATGATTTTTCGGAAACGCTTGAGATTGCAAAACAGACTAATAACAAGCTACTAATCGCTGGTAGTTACATGAACTTGGGGTTTATCTTCAGCAATTTTAGTGAAAACGAAAAAGCTTTAGAAAATTTCGGAAAAGCACAGGATATTTGCACTCAAATAAATGATTTGAATGGAATTTTACTGTGCTATCAGAATTTAGGCTCAATTGCCTTTGTTGCATCAAAATATGATCAGGCGATTGACTATTACCAACTTTCGATAAACCTGTCGTTAGAAATGAATGACAAAACCAATGCTGCTGTTGGGTATCATAACCTTGCCGAGGTATATGTAAGTATTGGTGATTATATTCCTGCGACCGATAACTATTTTAAATCGATAAAGATCAAAGAGCAGCTTGGTGATAAAAAAGGTTTAGCTATGAGCTTTGCCGGATTAGGCAATTTATATTTTTTACGAAATGATTACAACAATGCACGGATATATTATAAAAAATCGTTAGCGATTGATATAGAACTAGGCCTTGTTCAGAAGGAAGGGACAAGCTATTCTAACATTGCCGGGGTATTAAGTGCAGAGAAAAATGATAGCGCTTTAATTTATTATAACAAAGCGCTTGAATTGCAAAAACAGGTTGGCTTCAATTCCGGAATCTCAAACACCTACGCCAGTATTGGTAACGAATACATGAGAGTAAAAAATTATAGTCTTGCCGAGGGTTACCTGAATAAGGCGCTTCATCTAAAAATTGAATTATCGGAAAAAGAAGAGGAAGCTGCTGTACGCAACTCCTTAGCCGAATTGTTTTTAAGAAAAGCATCATTTTCTGAAGCAAATGAACAACTGTCTTTATATAAAAAAGCTGAGGATGCAGGTTTGGCAGCTTTGAACATTGCAAAAGAGATTGGAGCGAAGTCAATTATGCGCGATGCAACTCAAATATTAAAAAAGATCTATCAGAAACAAGGTAGTTATCAGAAAGCTTTGGGATTTGCCGATCAGTATAATGTTTTAACGGATAGCCTTTTTAATAAAAATAATGCTGAAGCCCTGGTTTTTGCCCAGGCTCGATGGAACGTTGAAAAGAAACAGCAGGAAATAACGACATTGGAGAATACCCAAAAACTAGATCATAAAATAATTGTGCAAAAAGAAACCGAAGCAAAGCAGCATAAGTTTATTATCTGGATTTTGGTGGCTGTGTTTCTTTTGGCTATTGCAACAACCACTTTTATTGCCCTGTATATCCGAAAGCGCAGGGATGCCCTTTACCAGAAACAATTGACGAATATTGCCATTTTGCGAATGCAGAACATCCGAAATGCACTCTCCCCACATTTTGTCTTTAATGTTTTGAATAATATTTGGGCAATTATTGATGATCGTGAAAATGCAAGAGTACAATTCGATCATTTAATCAACCTCATCCGACGTAGCCTTATCAATACCGAAAAGTTAGCCATTCCCTTGAACGAAGAAATCGACTTTGTAAAAAGCTTTATTGAACTCCAAAAAATGCGGATGGACAACAACTTAGAAGTAATCTGGAATATAGAGGAAGGGAATGACCTTGCCCAACAAATACCGGGAATGATATTGCAAATACCCGTTGAAAATGCAATCAAGCATGGGCTTGAACCAAAAAAGGACAATAGATTATTGCTGATAGATATAAAAACGGAGTCGGGGTTCCTGAAATTCAATATTTCTGACAATGGACTTGGTCTGCAACAGGCTCCATCGTCAACAATAGGCACTGGTACAGGTCTAAAAATTCTGACAAATACAATCCATATTTTGAATCAAATCAATGATGATAAGATGTCTTATCAAATAACGAATCGGGATGTCGAAGAAGGTCCCGGTACAAAAGTCATTATCAAAATTCCATTGCAATACAACTACAATTTGAATTAAACTACAACTTAACCCCCAATTTCGACCAAATAATGCCCATATGGGAAATCCTGCTACAAGGAACTCGTGTAAGGGTATTATCCTTGTCGAAGAATCATTTAAAGAAAAAAATATGCCGATCCAGGAAATAAATGTAGCTATTATCGATGACGAACCGAAGGCAATAAAAATGCTTCGTGAAGAAATCGAGACCTTTCGCGAACCAAAACTTACTATTCTGTTTACCACCACCGATCCGTTGGTAGGAATCAAAAAGGCCAAGGAGATGAAGCCCGATATTCTTTTTCTGGATATCATGATGCCGGTAAAAAGGGGAATAGAGGTTTTACGCGATTTGAGGGACGACTCCGATTTCGATTGCCACGTGGTGTTCCAAACAGGATACGAAAAATACACCATTGATGCCTTGCGCGAAGCAGCTTTCGATTTCATTATGAAACCCGTTGAACGTCCCGATTTGAGTAACATGATTAACCGCTTTTTGAACCTGAAATACAAAAGCAGTTTCCGCGACAAAATTAACCTGATACAAGAAAAAGGCACTCAACGAATCTCGTTGCACACTGCCGATGGGGTATGCTTTTTTCAAAAGGATGAAATTGTTGCTTTTGAATATATTGCTTATGAAACGGGGGTAAAACCTTATTGGGCAGCCTTAATTTACGACAGTCGAAAAGTTGTTTTGCGCCGAAATATGAAAGGACAAGATCTTTTGGGGCATGTAAATAACCCCGATTTCTTCATGATCAACTCTGGTACCATCATCAATTTAAACTATCTTAGTTTTGTCGATTACAAAAACCGCGACTGCATCATGGTTCCACCGTTCGATAAGCTGAAATACCAAATTGCCCGCAATAAGCTTACAAAGTTTAAAGAGCGATATGATAATATGATTTAAGAGATAAATAATAAAACATATAAAATCAATTACTATGAAAAAAACAATTTTGTTCTTAGCTGCATGTTTTATCATGTTGGCATCCGCTGCGCAGAAAGATGATAAAATTAAAGAAAAACTTAAAAAGGAATATGACTTCGTATTTTCACAAGACGGTTGGTATGGAATAGAACTTAATGGGAAAAAGGGGGCTTGTGATTTAACTGGAAAGGAAGTAATACCGTGTAAATATGATAATGTGGTATTACAAGATGGTTATTATGGAGTAAAACTTAATGGGAAAGAGGGAGCTTGTGACTTAACCGGAAAGGAAGTAATACCGTGTAAATATGATAATGTGGTATTACAAGATGGTTATTATGGTGTAGAACTTGATGGAAAAGAGGGGGCTTGTGACTTAACCGGAAAGGAAGTAATACCGTGTGAATACGAAAGTTTAATATATTCGGATGGCTTTAAAACTAAGGTTAACGATAAATGGGTAAAGATTGATTCAAATTTCACCATTATAGATGAGGACTTGAACGAAGAAGATGATGAGGAGAATCAAATGGCACAATCTAATGCTCAAGTAACAACAGAAGAGCTTAGGAATCTTTATAAAAAAGGAGAATATGAAAAAGCAATTTCATACATCGAACAATTTGAAAACAGTAAAGATGGTATTGCATTAATAATCTTAGGAGATTGTTGTTGGCAAAAATCATTTATTAACGAGAAACAGGCAATTAATTCACGCAACCAAATGATGATTAATCAATCAATGGCAATGTCTCAAGGATTATACCTTGATAATTCTTTTGGATTAGCTTTACAGCAAAAAATCGAACAAAGAACCGTCCAACTAAAACTGCAAGCAGTTGATCTTTATTCAAAAGCGTCACAATTGGGTAACGATGTAGGCACACAACGCATTGCTCTTCTAAATTCTACTTTCGGCAATAATACCACTTCAATTAATATTCCATCTAATGTAGGCTATTCGTCTAATTCAACGCCAACAAGTAGCTTTTCAGGGAGTGCACAACGTCAATGTGGCTACTGCAATGGCACGGGCAAATGTCCTTACTGCAACAGTGCAGGGCAATCAAAAGCATGTGTCCAAAACCAGTTTGGAGCTCATTGTACCGATTCTTATTGTATTGCAAAGAATCATAAATGCAAACATTGCGATGGGACGCATATTTGTTCCAGTTGCAAAGGAAATGGTTACAAATAAATATAACTGACTATCAATATAAATTGTCAATATAAATTATCATGAAAAAAGAAAACAGAATTTGGATTTCCCCGATTGCAATAATTGGTATATGTTCTTTGATTATAGCAGCTTGTACAAAAAATCAGGATGTTGTCAACCTCGATACTTCAGGTATTCCTACCGTGCAGATCTCTGGCGGTACTTTTACAATGGGTAGCCCTACAAATGAGGTTGGGAGATATTCGGATGAAATACAACATACAGTAACCTTAAGTGCATTCAAAATGAGCAAATTTGAGATTACCAATGCCCAATATGCGATATTCTTAAATAGTAAAAACATTGGCAAAGATGGCAAATACGCAACCGGTACTTATTCAGGCCAGGTATTAATTTTGGAAAGTTCTTTGGCAAGCTATGATTGGGGATTACATTTCACAGGTGGAAAATGGATTCCAGTGTCAGGTTACGAAGACTATCCGGTTATCTATGTAACGTGGTATGGTGCTGCTGAGTTTGCCAAAGATGCAGGTGGTCGGTTACCAACCGAAGCGGAGTGGGAATATGCTTGCCGCGCTGGTGGGACTTCACAATTTAATACGGGTAGTTGTTTGAGCAACTCTCAAGCTAATTACGAGTGGTCTTATCCATTAAGTAATTGTACAAATACAAACTTAATTTATCCGGGCAAAACCCAAGCTGTAACTACTTATTCTGCAAATGCATGGGGTTTGTGTTCAATGCATGGCAATGTTTGGGAATGGTGTAACGATTGGTACGGAACTTATCCGACTATTCAAACGAACCCAATCGGTGCACCGGCAGGGACAGAGCGCGTAATTCGCGGTGGTAGCTGGGAAAAAGGTGCGCAACTATGCCGAAGTGCACAACGCAATTTTCTCTCCTCAGTCAAGGCTCACCCCAGTCTTGGTTTCCGTATTGTACTCCTCTGATAAGGCTAATTTACCCTTGGTTGACTCAAATGAAAGGCATCGAGCAGAAATACGAAATTAATGCCATCTATTTCAAGACTTAATTTTAATCTACTGTCATGCAAGGAAGTTCAGCCTATTTGTCCATTCTATCAATTCAAACCTTTAATAATGTTATGAGAATAAAAAATCAATTTTTAATTGTTCTGGGTATATTCTTCCTCACTTCGTGTCGTAAAGGAGATGATCCAGGAGTAAGTACTATCGCTACGTCAGCACAGTTTTGTAAATCCACGTTATCGTTGGTAACAGGTGGTAGGGAAAAACTCTTATTAATTGTTGACCCGGTTAATGCGTCGATAACTGGTGCTAGTTGGAGCTCATCCGACACCAGAATTGCCACTGTTGACGATCAGGGTATTGTTACCGCGCTGGCTACTGGAGAAACAACAATAACTGTAACCGTTGGAAGTTCGATAAAGGAGCATTGTACTGCCAAAATCATTGCTTCTCCAATAAAAGATTTGGTGTTGCCAAAGGTACAATACCCAATTGCTAAAGATGCCCTTCTTTTTATTCAGGGCGAAAGCTTTAAAACAGGTGATAAGATTCGACTTCGAAAAATAAACACTTCTGCTTCATCATTAAAATCTGCTCAGACCGATGACGATATTATTGCCCAAATCCATGAGCAAGCGGCAAACTATATCTCATTTTATTGTTCGGTTACTCCCGCTTGGTATTCCATTATTTTAGAGGAAGATAATTCCCAATTCAATTTGGGTAATGTGAATGTTGTAACTCCAAATATTCCTGAATATGCCTATGATAAAAACAAAATAATTTGGGAAGATACGCATTGGAGAAGATTTCAATTAAGGGGAAAGGTAAAGAAAATGAACACAATTGAGGAGACCCCTTATTGGGCATCAAAATACACCTATACCTTTAATGAAAAAGGTTATTTAAATACTGCTGGAGTAACTGGTAATAAAGGGATAGCGACATACGAATATGACAGTTTTAACAGAATCACTAAGAAGTCAGATGATTGCAATATTATCGGTAGCGGGGGTACAATTGATCACTTATCTTGTGAGTACTCTTATGGAAGCCACAATCTATATGTTCCTTTAAACTTTGAATCGAAAATAGCGTTTTCACCAAATTGGTATAGTCTTTTCTATTTTGGAGGTCCTGTCAGTTACAATGAACGGTATGATCTCGGAATGTGTCAGAAAGGACTTGTCAGTATTAAACTTGAAAAGCATTACACAATGGGTAAAACTGAAACAACCAATTACCAACTGACAGTCTCATCCAATAAGGTTACCACTTCTTATTCCGGCACTCTTTTTGATACAAATACAAATTATACTTGGGAATATAATGCGAATATGCCAAACAAAGAAACCCGAATTTATACATCGAGTAATGGGTCCCAAACAATAGGAATTAATATATTTAACTTTTCCACCAATGGAATACCTATAAGTCAGGAATCGATATATAATAAGATATCTTCCCCTTTAAAATACGTTGAAAATAGTCCTTTCCCATTATACGCTTCCTATGATGATAGTAAGGGTAGCGGTCAAGTTTTTAATTGTGAATATGATAAAAATTGGGATTTGATAAAGTTTAATGAAGGTTCAAAGGTGATTTTCAATTATAATTCTTATGATGATTTTGGGAATTGGACTCAATGTATCGCTTTAGCAAAAGACAAATATGGGTCGGTATTGGGGATTCATCGTTTAACACGAGAAATATCATATTGGTAGTTTTACCAGTTTGTATGCGAGGACTAGCTTTCATATAATAAATGATATATGCTTCGCATAAAAAATCTAACAAGTGGTATGCAGGCCAGCACCCAACATCAGCTACCCGCAAGTTCGGCAGCAATGGTTTTCGGTGGGCATCTTTAGCTTCGGTGATCTTCGATTCCGCTCGGGCTGCTTTTCGGCTTGACTGGAAATCGCCCGCAGTCCGCCCCTGCGTGTAGCTTCCTACGTTATTGCCAAGTGTAAAGGTCAGACATACTTAACTATTTGGCCGAAAATAATAGAAATGGACTTGATCAATGTCTGACCTTTAACCGATTTTTGATAAATTTACACCTTAAAATAAAGCTAAATGAAGTCTGACGAAATTAAAAGTTTATTTTTCCAATTTGAAGCTGCTGCTTCAGAGTTAGAAGGTGTTGAATGTTGGAGTGCGCGAGAATTACAAAATTTATTAGGATACAGTAAATGGGAGAACTTTGAGAAAGTAATCATAAAAGCAAAGGATGCATGCAGGAATGCAGGAGAAATAATAGAAAACCATTTTCCTGACATCAGGAAAATGGTCGAGATTGGCTCAAACACCGAAAGACCCTTAGTTGACATTGCTTTAACTCGTTATGCTTGTTATCTAATTGCTCAAAATGGTGATAGCCGAAAAGAAGAAATTTCGTTTGCTCAAAATTATTTTGCTGTTCAAAAGCGTAGAGCTGAATTAGTTGAGCAACGGATTTTGGAATTTGAACGAGTGAAAGCTCGTGCGAAATTAAGCCAAACAGAGAAACAACTTTCAGGTATTCTTTATGAGCGTGGGGTTGACAACCAAGGATTTGCAATAATTAGGAGTAAAGGAGACCAAGCTTTATTCAGATTAAATACCCAAATGCTTAAACGTTAAATGGGGATACCAGATAGCCGACCAGTTGCTGATTTTCTTCCTACCATCAGTTTAAAGGCAAAAGATTTGGCAGCAGAAATGACTGGGTTGAATGTACAAAGTAAAGACTTAAAAGGACAAACAAAAATTGAAAAAGAACATATTGACAACAACCTTGCTGTTCGGAATATGCTCACACAAAGAGGAATTGTACCAGAAAACCTTCCACCCGTTGAAGATGTTAAAAAACTACAACGGAAACTTGATGGAGAAGAGAAAAAACTAATGAAAGATACTAAAAAGAAAAAATGAAATCAGACTAAACATCGCCAGGCAGTAACATACGGTATAGGTAATTGCAATCGCAGTCCGTGATTCAATGTTTTAGTTCTTCTTAAGTTTCAGTAAAGCTTGTTAGGAAAGTGCTTTGAAATCGGAATCTAACCATACCACAGGCGTTATAAGCAATGAAAAAAACAGCACTATCGCGCAAACCGTACAACGAAGTTTTGAGTATTTAAAATGTGACGTGCTGGAAACCAAGTATAGAGTTGCAAACAAGCAGAAAAATAACAATCGCTTGCTAACAAAAGCTAATCGCAATCGGGGTATATATTTAAACCAAATAGAGAAGCAGACTTTTTACAAGATTTACTTAGAAATTTTAAAGGGGTCTTAATTACTGATTTTTATGCTGGATATGATGCAATACAATGCCCTCAACAAAAGTGTTTGATTCATTTGATTCGTGATATAAATGAAGACGTATTAAAAAATCAATTAAATCAAGAATTTATGAATTTCGCTACAGATTTTGGCCTTCTCTTGCGAAATATTTTAGAAACAGTTAATAAATATGGTTTAAAAAAGCGAAATTTATCGAAGCACAAAAGAGAAATACAAAGCTATTTTTACAAACTCAGCATCTCTGAGTTTGATTCTGAACTTACAAGCAGCTATCAAAAAAGATTATTGAAGAACAAAGAAAAACTTTTTACTTTCATTGAATATGACGGTATACCATGGAATAATAATAATGCTGAGAATGCAATTAAACTTTTTTCTTATTATCGGAAGGTATCAAAAAATCAACTAAAAGAAAAAGGAATGGCCAATTACCTAGTTTTGTTGAGTGTTTTACAAACATCCAAATATAAGGGCATTAATTTCTTTGACTTTCTCAAATCAAGAGAAATAAGTATTTTTGAATATTCTAAAAGATCGATATTATGAGCAATATAAAACTATTCGAAAGTAAACAAATTCGTTCTGAATGGAACGACTCAGAACAAAAATGGTATTTTGCAATAATTGATGTTGTCGAAATTCTTACTGAAAGCAATAACCCACGAAGATATTGGAGTGACCTTAAAAGGAAACTTAACATTGAGGGGTTTTCTCAGTTGTACGAAATTATCGTACAACTGAAAATGATTTCTTCGGATGGGAAAAAATATGTGACAGATTGTGCGGATGCAAAGGGTCTTTTGCGTATTATTCAATCAATTCCATCACCTAAAGCAGAACCATTTAAACAATGGTTGGCTCAAGTTGGTTCAGATAGATTGGATGAAATTGAAAATCCTGAATTAGCATCACAGCGGACACATGAACTTTATAAGCTTAAAGGTTATCCTGATGATTGGATTGAGAAACGTATGCGTAGCATTGCGATACGGGAGGAATTAACTGAGGAATGGAAAAATAGGGGTGTAAAAGAACAGATAGAATATGCGATTCTAACTTCAGAAATTTCAAAAGAAACTTTTGGACTGACACCTTCTGAGTATAAAAAAGTAAAAGGTCTTAACAGTCAAAATTTGAGAGACTATATGACAGACCTTGAATTAATATTTTCAATGTTAGGAGAAGCATCAACGACAAAAGTAACCAGAGCTAAAAATGCAAAAGGGTTCATTGAAAATAAAGTTGCGGCATAAATCGGAGGCAAAATAGCTGGAAATGCTTTGAAGGAATTAGAAAAAGAAAGTGGTGAGAAAGTGATTACATCTGAAAATTATTTACCTGAGACAAAGAAGACTAAAGAATTAAAAAAGGGGACAAAGAAATAACGTCTTTTTACAGTTGGATTGATAAGTTAAAGATTTTAAAGAAGACAAAATTACAAATAGAAACAAAATTCGCCAGTGCATAATAAATAGGACTTCAAGTGGTCTGCAAGACCCAACTTGAAGTCCAGGTTGAACTACATCCCGGCTGGTATCGCACTATGCACTTATCGAAGGTTTTTGCTTTTTAGCAGATTTAAAGAGGAGGATTATAGGAGGGTAAAAGCTGTATCATCTGTAATACGTTTTCTCATACGGCAATAAATTTTAAATAAATATTGCCGCAAAGATCTATTTATCAGTTTTATGTATATTTTTGATAATTCCGAAAAAAGCTATCCCGAAAGGGATTTAATTCAACATTGTGTAGCATTAATGGCGGGTGAAGCACGTTCCGCAAGGTTCTTTTCCCTCATCAGCTACCTAACGGTTTGAAAGAAGATTCGCCCGTAATCCGCCACTTATGCTACACTAGCCGTTATGCACAATTTTAGAAGACGCGAATATTCAATTAGTAATGTATTACACCATAATAGTAAATAATTGAAATGAAAAGAATTAATATGAAAAGAATTAGCATCTTGATACTTGGTCTGATTTTCAGCAACCTATTATTCTCGCAAGAGATTAAAGTTGTAGAAGTTAAAACCGATGTAAATGAGGTAACCGTGTTCATTGATGGAGCACAGGTTGTACGAAAAAAGAGCATTGACTTAACTCAAGGAAAATCAATCCTAAAGTTTGTAAACTTATCTCCATTCATTGATCCAAAGAGTGTTCAGGTAAAAGTTGAAGGAGAATTAACTGTTTTATCGGTTAATCATCAGCAGAATTATTTGGACAAGATTGACAAGCC
>CAILKW010000016.1 GCA_903834845.1 uncultured Bacteroidia bacterium
ATACATCAAAATATTCTACGGCATATTTGTCTTTGGTATTCTGATGATAATCATCCTATTTGCCTTTATTGCCAATGGTAAACTTGGCTTTATGCCATCTCTGACTGAGCTTGAGAATATTGAATCATCATTAGCCTCTGAAGTCTATTCGTGTGACAGTGTTGTGTTGCGTAAGTTTTTTTATAAGGAAAACAGGACGTATGTACCTTATGAGCAAATAAGTCAAAATGTAATCACTGCGTTGATTGCTACTGAAGATGAACGGTTTTATCAACATTCCGGTATTGATGTCAAAGGTTTGGTTAGGGTTGTAAAAGGAGTCATTACCGGAAACGAGAGTGCAGGTGGCGGTAGTACAATTAGTCAACAATTAGCTAAAATGTTGTTTCCCCGTGAAGATATGGACGGAAAAATTGATCTGGCGTTCCGAAAATTCAGAGAGTGGATTATTGCGGTAAAACTTGAACGTAGCTTTACGAAAGAGGAAATACTTACGATGTACCTCAACAAGTTTGACTTCCTAAACCTTGCTGTCGGAATAAAATCAGCTGCTCAAATATATTTCGGAACAACACCTGAACTCCTTAATACTGAACAGGCAGCCATGCTAATAGGAATGGCAAAAAACCCTTCACTTTACAATCCGCTACGTCGCCCTGAATTAGTAAAACAACGCAGAAATGTTGTTCTTGATCAGGTTCGTAAATTCGGGACAATCTCCAAAGCAGAGTATGATGGATTGAAGGTGAAACCACTTAACCTGAATTACCACAAAGAGGATTTTAAATCGAGCCCCGGTATTTACTTTACAGAATACCTTAGGACAATTTTAATGGCTCAACAACCTGATATTGTAAAATATGCTGCTTGGCAAAAACAACAGTTTCATGAAGATTCGCTCGAATGGGAAACAAATCCTTTATATGGATGGTGCAATAAAAATCGAAAACCTGACGGATCTTCCTATAATATACACTCGGATGGATTAAAAATATATTCAACTATTGATATGCACATGCAAACTTATGCGGAATACGCAATTAAACAGCATCTTAGTGTAGAAATTCAACCTGTTTTCAACCAAAGAATAAAGATATTACGAAATCCTCCATTTCCGAATTCAATGACAGATGAAGAAGCTCATAATCTTCTAAATTTCTGTATAAAACAGAGCGACCGTTATCGGCAGCTTCGAAGTCTGGGGTTAAGTCAGGAAGAGATAGCAATAGAATTTCAAAAACCTACTGAGATGACGGTATTCAGCTGGCACGGTGAAATTGATACTACTATGACTCCACTTGATTCAGTGAAATATACTCTTGGATTCCTGAGGTCGGCAATGATGACCATGGAGACTAAAACTGGCCATGTAAAAGCTTGGGTTGGCGGTCCAAACTATAAATATTTCATGTATGATATGGTAAAATTAGGGAAAAGACAGGTCGGATCAACAGTAAAACCTTTCTTATATACACTTGCCATGCAAAACGGTTATTCGCCTTGTACACTGGTTCCAAACGCAGAACAGACTTTTTACCTGTTTGATGGGACTACTTGGACCGCCAAAAACTCAGGGGACACCGAATATGACGGCAAAATGGTAACTTTGAAATGGGGTTTGGCTAATTCTGTCAATCAGGTTTCAGGTTGGGTCATGAAACAGTTTAATCCTGAAGCAATGGCAAATATGATGCGAAAACTTGGAATAATCAGTCCAATCGATGCAGTCCCTTCAATGTTTCTTGGTACTTCGGACGTAAGTATTTATGAAATGGTTGGAGCTTACGGCACTTATGCCAATCATGGAGTTTATACCAAACCAATATTTGTTACAAGGATAGAAGATAAAAACGGCAATATTCTGGCACGTTTCTCACCTGACCACCACGATGCAATCGATCCGAAAACCGCCTATCTTATGCTTAATCTTATGGAAGGCGTTGTTAATGAAGGAACAAGTCAGCGTCTTCGAAGGGAAGGTTTGATCTATGGCGGATTAACAGCTGATATAGCCGGAAAAACAGGAACCACACAGAATCAATCAGATGGGTGGTTTATGGGTATTACGCCCGAACTGGTTACTGGTGTATGGACTGGCGGCGATTTGCGTTCCATCCATTTCGAGGGGCTTACTATGGGACAGGGTGCTAATATGGCACTACCTGTTTATGGTTATTTTATGAATAAACTCTACCGCGATCAAACCTTGGGATACTCTGAAAAAACAGTCTTTGAAGCACCCGCAGGATTTAAAATGGATCTTGATTGCTCTAAAGTAATGAAAGACGAGGGGCGAGCAAATGAGAGTGATTTCTTCTGAAAATAAATAACTTCCTACAATGCGCCACAGAAAATTTGGAAAAACAAATGAGATGGTCTCTATACTCGGTTTTGGATGTATGCGGCTTCCTCTGCTGTCGGGGGGCAATCCTTCAAAAATCGATGAAGCCTTGGCTGCCAAACTAATCCGCTACGCAATTGAGGAAGGAGTAAATTATATTGATACTGCCTACCCATATCATGGAACAGGGATGGGTTATGCAGGTCAAAGTGAGCCTGTCTTGGGAAAGATATTAAGGAATGGCTACCGGCAAAGAGTTAAATTGGCAACTAAACTTCCCAGTTGGCTGATTAAAACAAGGGGAGATATGGATGATTTTTTAAACCAACAACTGAAACGTTTAGAAACCGAATATATTGATTTTTATCTCGTACATGCCTTGAACAAAGGATTATGGGAAAAAGTAAAAAAGGCTGGAATTCTCGATTTTTTAGATCAGGCTATCAGGGATGGGCGTATCAAATATACAGGGTTTTCATTCCATGATATAGGAGAGCATTTTAACCAGATCGTTGATGATTATGATTGGTCATTTTGTCAAATTCAGTATAACTACCTGGATGAGAATTATCAGGCTGGTCGAAATGGGTTGAAATATGCAGCAAAAAGAGGGATGGGTATCACCATTATGGAACCACTAAGGGGTGGCAAGTTGGCAATGAATCTTCCGCATCAAGTAATATCCACATTTAACCGGCAAGACTCAAAAAGAACCCCTGCAGAATGGGCATTAAGTTGGCTTTGGAATCATCCTGAAGTGTCCACAATATTGAGCGGTATGAACACGATGGAGCAATTAGTTGAAAATATAAAATCGGCCAATCTTGCAATGGAGAATTTCTTTACAAATACGGATTTAACAGTTATTGAGGATGTTAAATATATTTTTAAACAACGTGTGAAAATAGATTGTACCTCGTGTGGTTACTGTATGCCTTGTACTTATGGTGTAAATATACCAGAATGTTTCGAGTATTATAACAACTTTCAGATGTTTGGCAGAGAAGAAAACTATCACCGTTTTCTTAAACCTCAACAAAGAGCTTCTGCATGCACGGAATGTGGTGATTGCCTGGCTCTTTGTCCACAATCGCTACCCATTCCAAATTTTCTGAAGGAGGTAAAAGATGTTTTTGAGATACCTAAATTTATGGTTTAAAACAATAAATTAAACAAATATTCAATCATGAAAACAAACGTAGTTATTTTTATTGCAGGTCTGTTATTGCTCGTCAACAGCAAACTAATTGCTCAGGAAACCAAAGCGTTTAGTGTTGGTGCCGACTTAGTTAACAGGTATATTTGGCGCGGATTGGATTTGGATGAAGGGGATAAAAGTATTCATATTCAACCTCTGGTCAGTTACACTATTAAAAATTTTGAAATTGGGGCTTGGGGAACTTACGGTCTAAGCAACGACGTCAAGGAATACGATTTTTTTGCCACCTATACTTTTAAGGATTTCGGTATTAGTTTTTGCAATTACAACATTCCTTCGGATGATCCTGAAGCTTCTACATCTACCGGTGAATTTACCCTTTCGTACAATGGTAGTGAAAAAATCCCATTTTATGCCAGCATTAACCAGTATGTATGGAATGATGATGCAATGTATATCGACTGCGGGGTGAAATTGAATACAAAGCACAAGCTCCCGATGGATTTAAATATTGGCTTTACTCCTGCTGAAAGCTTTTATGCAAATAAAGCTGCATTTGTTAATGCAAGTTATAAAATCGAATATGATATAAAGTTTTCGGAAAAATTCAGCCTTCCGGTATTTGGGTCTGTAATTGCCAACCCTTATGCTGAAAAGACTTTCGTTGTGGTAGGCATGACATTTTCAACCAATTAGGGTAGAATAAAGACAAACTATATAATTCATTTTTATAGTTTGTCTTTCAACTTCCCATTTTCTTACTTTTCCACTTCTTCAAATTGGAGCTTTCCATTCGCCGTATTCCATCATTAGTTTCTTTAGCTCTTCAACAGCGTTCTCGCTATCAACGTGACGCTTAATAAGTTTTTGCCCTTTGTATAAACTAATTTTTCCTTTTCCCGAACCAACGAATCC
Source organism: uncultured Bacteroidia bacterium (assembly GCA_903834845.1). Taxonomy (GTDB): domain Bacteria; phylum Bacteroidota; class Bacteroidia; order Bacteroidales; family Prolixibacteraceae; genus JAAFHB01. Next base: position 4,416 of record CAILKW010000016.1, read on the forward strand.
ATAATCAACATCCCCCATTTCGCCGGGTCCATTTACAACACACCCCATTATTCCGATTTTAAGGTTTTTCAAATGACTGAAGCTTCTTTTAATCTCTGCAAGTGTATCACGAAGATCAAAAAGGGTTCGGCCACACCCGGGACATGAAATAAATTCTGTTTTTGTCACACGCATACGACTGGCTTGTAGAATACCAAAAGCCAGATTTTTTAATTCGTTATAGCCGATATTCCCTTCGTTGGTTAAAAGGATTCCATCTCCGTAACCATCAATAAAAAGACCTCCCAAATCTGTTGATGCCTTTATAAGTAAATCTTCGTAATTATTCTCTTTGTATGACCTGTGAAGAATAACCGGATTTTTACAAATATGAGCATCAAGTTCCATAAAGAAAGCTCTCATTTCAGCATAGCAATTAAGGTTATCGCTCTCCATAATAAGGATTACTTTCCTCTCTCTTTTCAGCTTTTCAATTATTTCGGGGGTTTCCTGCTTAAATACATCGAAGCTTTTCTTATTTACTCTTACAAAACGCATCTGACCTGAGTAATTGTCGTTGAAAAGGTAATCTTCGAGTGATATTATCTGGTAAGTTTTATTACCTCGATCAAGGATTTTCTTCTTATCGTAATAATATTCAGGCTCAATCCCTGAATTTAGGGTGCGAATTTCTTCGCGTGTATATTTATTAAAACTACCAACTACAACAACTGGTTTCTTTCCTCCAATGTCATTGACAGGCCTGCTCGAACGCCGTTCGTATTCAAATGGATTGGTCTGCGCTACTAAAGTACCGGTTATCGGAAGATGTTTCTCCCTACCTTTGAAAACATCAACAAGTTTACGGGCAAAAGGAATTTCCAAGGCAGGATCCTCAGTAAGCGAAATACGTATTGTATCTCCGATACCGTCAGCAAGAAGTGCCCCCGAACCTACAGCAGATTTTATCCTTCCGTCTTCTCCTTCGCCAGCCTCTGTGACACCGATATGAAAAGGATAATTCATCTCCTCCAGACGCATCCGGTAGTTCATTAACCTCACAGTATAAACCATCATACGGGTATTACTTGATTTAATGGAGATGACAATATTATTATAGTTTTCTTTTTTGCAGATTCTTAAAAATTCCATTACCGACTCTACAATACCTGCCGGAGTATCACCATAACGGCTCATAATTCTATCGGAAAGTGACCCTTGATTCGCACCAATACGCAACGCAGTGCCGCGCTCCTTACATTGCCTGATAAAAGGTATAAACCGCTCTTCTATTCGTGTGAGTTCTTCACGATAATCTTCATCCGTATAAGTAACCTTCTCAAATTTAGCACGTTTATCGTAAAAGTTTCCAGGGTTGATCCTTACTTTTCGTACATATTTTATGGCGATTTCGGCAGCCGACGGATTAAAATGAACGTCTGCAACAAGAGGATTTGGATAACCTCTCCGATCGAGTTCTACCCTGATGTTCTTCAGATTTTCGGCTTCTCTGATACCCTGTACAGTAACGCGAACAAAATCAGCACCGGCATCCAATATACGAATTATTTGATTAACAGTAGCTTCTGTATCTTTAGTGTCGGTGTCCGTCATAGACTGTAACCTGATGGGATACTCGCCACCCAAAGTTATCATACCAATTTTTACTGTTTCGGTATCTTGTCTTTTAAATTGTAAAAGTGAATCGATGTAATTAAAATTCTGGTTTTTCATCCTATGTCTGTTAAAGCCGTTAACGATTGCAAATTTATTCTTTATTTTGGATTAAATTTGTTGAAAATTTGATACAATGTCTGTATTAGTAGAATCAGTCACAAAAATTTACCGAGATCAAAAAGCCCTCGATGGTGTCTCCTTCACAGTCAACTCAGGTGAAATTGTCGGAATCTTAGGCCCAAACGGTGCCGGAAAGTCAACGTTGTTGAAAATTATTACAAGTTTTCTCCATCCTGATGGGGGCAAAGTCTGGATAAACGGATCAATTATTGGAGGGAATAACCTTGCAATTAAAAGTCAGATTGGGTATCTTCCTGAGAACAACCCACTTTATTCAGACCTATATGTCCATGAATATCTGGTGTATGTCGCAAATATATATCACCTTAAGGCGGTTCAGTCGCGAGTGAAGGAGATTATTGGTTTAACAGGTCTCGAACCTGAAAAGCATAAAAAGATTGGGGTGCTTTCGAAAGGATACCGTCAGCGAGTGGGTATAGCGCAGGCACTAATCCACGATCCATCAGTATTAATCCTTGATGAACCAACCTCAGGCCTTGATCCTTCGCAAATTGTTGAAATCAGGCAATTGATCCGTAAAATCAGCACCAATAAAACTGTCATACTCTCCACGCATATTATGCAGGAAGTTGAGGCATTATGCGACAGAATCATGATAATTAATCATGGAAAGATTGTAGCAACCGATTCTCCGACGAATATTAAAGCTCTTGCAACAAAAAAGGTTCAAAAAGTTCTGGTAGAATTTGATGAAACTATAACTCGGGAGTTATTGCTTAAATTACATGGAGTTATCGAAATATCTTCTTTATCCGAAAAAGTCTGGCTCATTATGGGTGGAGATACTGATCTGCGCCCTGTGGTTTTCAGGTTTGCCGTTGAAAATGGTTTGACTATCCTAACCTTAAACAAACAGGAATCAAGCCTTGAAAATGTTTTTCTGGAAATTACAAAACAATCCTAAAATCCATTAATTCGCCGATATAAAATAACCTGCTTTGGGTTCAGCTTCACGTAAGCCTTTAAGTGCCATAGTTGCGTTATTCCTATCAGAATATGATTGAATAATCACAAGAAACATTCCGTTAGGCTGGACTTTCAGCTCCGGTTTAAACCCATTATTTTGAAGTTTACGAACAAAGGAGTCAGCATTTTCGCGCAATTTAAAACATCCACCAATTACACGATACCTTTCATTAGTCTGAATGGTAACAGGTTGAATTTGTTTTTGGGTAACTGCCGAATCAGGAGAGACCGAATCTATTTTGGCAGTTACTTTATTTTCAATGGAATCTATTGGAACAATAGGAGAAGGTATGTTAAGAATATTAGTTGGTAATATGGTAGAATTTGAAGTCTGAAGATTGGTATCGGTACTGTTTTTCCATGAGAATTTCGAGACAGGAATAATAATCAAAGCAAGAATAATGGGAATCCCAATTGCCAAAGCTTTCACTTTTCGTGAACTAAAAACAGGTCGAACAGCTTCTTTGTCATTAAAAAGTCTTTTTGTAGGAAATATTTCATTATGAACGAGATGTGGAAAATGGAAGCTTTCCATTCCATAGGAATCAAGTAAAAGATTCTCATGAACATCAGGCTCAAAAATCAATTTTTCGTTACGATCGAATTGTAGAGAACCAACATTTTGAAAAACAACTTTCTCTCCATTTTCAAGCTTTGACCACATTTCATCAACAAATTCAGAAATAATCTGACGTGCCTCAAAATAACCGACGCCCTCGATTTCAGAGATATAATTAACAAGTAATCCATCGTTTTTACTAAGCATACCTGTGAATATTATTTCCTTCACTGGCGGCATAAAACTGTTGTTTACAAGATCCATCTCGGCCGGACGATAGTTTGTTACAAAACCACCCAAATCGGGAACTATCACACAATCATGCAACCGCAACAATTCTACTAAATAAAATGTAATATCCATAACCTATAATTTCTGGGTATCAAAAGTAAGAAAAAATAATTGTAAATTTGGATTTTTAGTAAATCATCAAAATGGGACGACAAGTATTAGTTACAGGTGGAACGGGATACATTGGCTCACACACTGTTGTGGAATTGCAGGCAGTTGGATTTGACGTTGTAATAATTGACGATCTTTCCAACTCATCAGCCGATGTTGTTGACAATATTGAAAAGATCAGTGGAATCAGACCTGCATTCGAAGAGTTTAATCTCCTCGATTTAGCAAAATTGGAGGCATTTTTTGAGAAATATTCTAGAATTGAGGCAATAATTCATTTTGCAGCATTCAAGGCGGTAGGCGAATCAGTTGCTAAGCCCCTCTCCTACTACCGCAATAATCTGGTTTCGTTGATGAATATTTTGGATTGTATGTCGAAATACAAAATTTCAAACCTTGTATTTTCGTCATCTTGTACCGTTTATGGTCAGCCGGATCAATTGCCGGTTACCGAAAATACACCAAAAAAGGATGCCGAATCACCTTATGGGAATACCAAGGCAATCAGCGAAGAAATACTTCGTGATGTAGTGAAAGTAAACAATGCGCTAAAAGTAATTGCACTTCGCTATTTCAATCCGATTGGTGCGCATCCTACTTCATTGATCGGTGAACTTCCGCGAGGAGTACCAAACAATCTTGTTCCTTTTATCACGCAAACAGCCGCAGGAATTCGGCAGCAACTTAGTGTTTTCGGCAATGACTATAATACTGAGGATGGCAGTTGCATCCGCGACTACATTAATGTTGTTGATTTGGCAAAGGCTCATGTAATTGCTATTGACCGACTTATAAATAATACTAATGATGATCGGCACGAATTCTTCAATGTTGGAACAGGATATGGTGCATCTGTTCTTGAGATCGTGAATACCTTTGAGGAGGCTACCGGCGTTAAAGTCAACTATAAAATCGTTGACCGCCGACCAGGTGACGTTGAAAAAATCTATGCTGATACTACCATTGCAAATACTGTTCTCGGATGGAAAGCTGAAACATCACTTTCCGACACATTGTTATCTGCATGGAATTGGGAAAAACGCCTTCGAAACATTGGGTAACTTATAATAAATTCAAATATTCTGTTTTTATAACTACACCATGAAAACGATTCTTATAACGGGGGGAGCAGGATTTATTGGTTCACATGTAATAAGGCGATTTGTAAATAAATATCCTGATTATAAAATTGTTAATCTCGATGTGCTTACTTATGCCGGAAATCTCGAAAACCTGAAAGATATTGATTACATGCCGAATTACGAATTTGTGAGAGGTGATATTAATGATGCCCCTTTCATAAATTCACTGTTTGCCAAATACCAGTTCGATGGCGTTTTACACCTTGCAGCTGAATCTCATGTTGATCGTTCGATTTCAGATCCCATGTCATTTATCATGACTAATATTGTTGGAACAGTAAACCTGCTGAATGGTGCCCGCGAAAACTGGAAAAATAACCCCGATGGTAAAAGATTTTACCATATCTCGACTGATGAAGTATATGGCTCGCTTGGTGAAACCGGATTTTTTTTAGAGACAACATCTTACGATCCGCAAAGTCCCTATTCTGCATCGAAAGCAAGCTCTGACCATCTTGTAAGAGCATACCACAACACATATAAATTGCCGGTTGTGATCTCAAATTGCTCGAACAATTACGGTCCTAATCAATTTCCCGAAAAGCTGATACCACTCGCTATTCACAACATAAGTAACAACAAACCTATTCCAATTTATGGCAAAGGTGAAAATATCCGCGACTGGCTTTATGTCGAAGATCACGCTTCTGCCATTGATCTGGTGTTTCATGAAGGGAAAAATGGTGAAACTTACAATATTGGAGGGCATAACGAATGGACTAATATTGCTCTTATTAGGCAATTATGCAAAACAATGGATATAAAGCTTGGACGTGATACAGGTACTGCCGAAAAACTTATCACTTATGTAAAAGATCGCGCAGGCCACGACTTACGTTATGCTATTGACTCAACCAAGATTCAACGCGAACTGGGCTGGAAGCCTTCTTTACAGTTTGAAGAGGGCATCGAAAAAACTGTAGATTGGTATCTTGCCAACTCAAACTGGCTTGAAAATGTAGTATCGGGAGCTTATGAAAAGTACTACGAAAAACAGTATCTGTCGAGATAAACTGATAATAATCAATAAGAAAAGAGCCATGAATCACTTCATGGCTCTTTTTCTTAGTTTAACGCAACTAAACTTTGCAAATCTATTTTACCGCCTTCTTTGCCCTTTTTACAGTAACTTTAACCGGACCGTTAGGAGAATCGGTTGTTCCTTCCATAACGCTGTCTGTGAGCTTAAGTTTTAAGGTAATTGGGGTACTTTCCACTTCAAAGCTTAAGGTGAGCATGTTATCTGCAAATTCGCTTTGAGGGATTGGCATAGTCTGCCCCTGAATGGTGAACTCGCCTGTCAGTTTTTGATTAGTGACTTTAAGTGTCAAAAGTCCGCTATCATAAGGTTGTGGAGCACTTGGAGCGGTAAACTCCCATACTCCGAGTATTTTTTTATAACCTTTTTCTGCTGCATTCGATGATAATGTAATCGTCATAACGACCAAAAACGCTAATAGTATTCCTGAAGCCTTCATAATAATAAGATTTTAAATAACTGAGCAAAAGTATGTATTATTCATCGAAGAGCGAGGCTTCGTTGAAAGGTAAATGGTGAAAATTCAAAAATTCTTTATATTCTTCCTGAAATGATTTTTTCCAATGGTATTGTTCCTGATTTTGAATATATAACATGGTACTATCCAGCTGGGAACGACTTATGGAAAAGGCAGCAAAACCTGTTGCCCAGCTAAACGAACGCAGTAATTCAAATTTTTGCCTAATCCATGTTGTAGAACTTTGCTTGATTGGAAGAATTGCTGACTCAACCGATAATTTAGAAGGGAGTGCCAGCAAAAAGTGGATATGGTTTTCAGTCCCGCCAAGTGCCACAAGTTTCATACCTTTTGACTTTGTAACCACCGCAAGGTAAGACGATAGTTGGCCGCGTACGTCAGCACTTAGATAATTCTTCTGCCGATATGTCCCAACCACGACATGCATAAGACAACTAATGAATTCTTTGGTCATATTATCTGATAATTACACAATATTTTCCATCCTTCCAAAATCATATTTCCTCACCTACTTCAACCCAATATTCGCATAATCAACTCTTTCGTTAGCGTATTTCTCAGCAATTACATCAAGAATGTTGATCACCTCATCAACTTCAAGTGCCTGAAGTAATTGAATACGCAAATTTCGGAAATCTTTTAAGTTCGGGAAATACCGGGCAAAATGTCTTCTCATTTCAAGGATAGCCCTTTTAGGCTCATCTTTCCAGGCTAAGGACTGGTGGAGCTGTTCCTTCACATTAGCTACAACTTCGGGAACAAGCGGCGGCAAAGTTAGTTCACCTGTGGTAAAATAGTGACGAATATCGCGAAAAATCCATGGACGGCCAATTGCTCCACGACCAATCATAAGTGCATCCACACCTGATTGTTCAAAAAATTCTTTTGCCTTTTCCGGGCCGCTAATGTCGCCATTCCCAATTATGGGAATATACATCCGTGAATTTCGTTTGACTTCAGCTATTAAAGCCCAATCGGCTTCTCCTGTATAAAGCTGGCTTCTGGTTCTACCATGAATTGCAAGTGCTTGTATTCCTACATCCTGCAATCTTTCTGCTACATCCACAATTGGCAAATCAGTATGATCCCATCCAAGTCTTGTTTTTGCGGTTACCGGGATTTTCACAGCTTTAACAACCTCTTCGGCCATCTTTATCATCTTCGGGATATCGCGTAATAGTCCTGCTCCAGCACCTTTAGTGGCAATTTTTTTCATCGGACAACCGAAATTAATATCTATGAAATCGGGGCCAGCCTCTTCGGCAACTTTAGCTGCATTAGTCATAGATTCAATATTTGAACCGTAAATCTGAATGGCAACCGGACGATCGAAATCGAAAATTGTCATTTTCTTCTTCGTTTTGGCAATGTCGCGAATTAAGGCTTCAGATGAGATGAATTCGGTGTACATCACATCTGCCCCGAAATTTTTACACATATAACGGAAAGACTTATATGTAACATCTTCCATCGGGGCTAAAAACAAGGGTAGCTTGCCTAAATCGATATTTCCAATTTTCACTATTGAAGGTTTAAAATAAAGTGACAAAGATAAAAAATTGCTTCAATTCAAATGTCAGGTATTTGCTTATACATAAAGGAGGATTATTAACTTTGCAAAAATTAAAAAACAGATGTATCGTCAGTTCCTTCGCGAATCCAAGCCCTCAACTCAGCTTTTGTTTACTGCCCTTGTCCTGTTAGTCTGTGGCATTGCTGCAATGGTGTTTAGCATATTTCTTGGTTGGTTAGTTTTTGGTGCGAATATCTCCGAAATGGAGAATATGATGCAGGATCTCACTCAGGCAAAAAATATTTCAGTACTCAAGCTTTTACAAATTATTCAGTCAATAGGAGTGTTTATTATTCCCCCATTTATTATTGCCTGGTTTCTGCATAATAAACCTGCGGTCTTTCTTCAATACTACAAAAGACCTACATTTAAAAGTATCCTTTTCGTTATTGCTATTGTTTATTTTGCTAATCCATTTATTAACTGGTTGACCGAGCTTAACTCAAAACTTAGTCTTCCTGAATGGATGAATTCGTTAGAAATATGGATGCAGGAATCAGAAAATCAAGCAAGTAAGATTACTGAAGCATTTTTAACAACTACTTCAATAACATCTCTTTTCACAAATATTGCGATGATTGCAATTCTTCCTGCTTTAGGAGAAGAACTACTTTTCAGAGGAGTTGTTCAGCAATTATTTAAAAATAAATTTGGTAATGCTCATTATGCCATCTGGGCTTCAGCAGCAATATTCAGTGCCTTACACCTACAGTTTTTTGGATTTCTACCCCGACTTATTTTGGGTGCTATGTTCGGCTATATGCTCGAATGGAGCGGAACACTCTGGTTACCCATGATCGCACATTTTGTAAATAATGCAACAGCAGTTGTAGCCTATTACTTTATGCAAAAAGGACTAATTGGAAACGGCATCGAAAAAGCAGGCACTTCAACTGATGGTAGTACCTACATGGTTGTAGTAAGCCTGATTTTTCTTTTCGCGTTTTTCAGAGCATTGTATCTAAGATCTGAACCAAATACCGAATAGCTGAATGATTATGGATTAAACTTGAGCCTACTTTACAGGTGAAAAAATAGCCACTAAGTCCCTAATAAACAAAGTTTCACATAGTACTGAAAAACCAACATTGCGTCTCAGTTTATAACAAATAATCTCTTAAATGCAGAATTCCAATCCTGTCTTATCATCTATAAGGTAGTCCTTGTCCATGCTGATTTGCGTCCCAACATACGGATGCCTGCAACAAATCCTTTCAGTTGAAGAGTCTCTTTCCCTTCGAGCCAGACATAACATTCGTAAGTTTTTCCGTTTTTAGGATCATAAATCATTCCTCCTGCCCACTCCTTATCCCCTGCATTATATACTAATCCACTCAATATTTGCAGATTAAGTCTTGACCTATTTCTTAAAGTGGCATCAGGATTTTGGTCATCTTTTTCAGGTTCGCCATTGACATACTTTTCAGGAATGATATAGACAACAGTTCCAATGTATTTTCCACCCTTCAATTCTACCTTGATTTTTGAAGTCTTTTCGGCATTCCACCAAATTCCGCTAATATCATCAGCACTCTGTGCAAAAATCCCCAAACAAAAACCAGTCAATAAGACAATTAACATTAATTTTTTCATAAGCTAAAATATTAGATAAAATTTATTATTTGCAAACATAAAGAAAAATCAGTTGTTTAGTTTCATCCATACCGGATCAACAAACATCTGCTTTGATAATGGATTAATATCTTGTGAATCAAATATTTTTTTCAGGCCTAATTGTTCCGACTTTAATGTAATGCCGGTCAGCGGAAGTCCTTTAATATCATTCAATACTATTTTCAATAACGTCTCATTAGGATCTCCAAACTGAATAAGATTGGCAAAATCTTCTTTTGCTACAAAATCAGGTAGTAATCCGCTTACATAATCTGAAACATCATAAGCATTAGCAATTTTTACAACTATTGGCTGCATTGCCCATTTATTGTTCGGATTCACATTCCCTTTATTGTCAATATAATCTTTAAGGGTAAAAGAACCGACATATTTTCCGGCAGTATTTATCCCAACACTGAAAACGGATAAGTATGGCTTAAGGCCATTAATCAATAATTCGCTGGCGGAAGCTGTATTGTCAGAAGTGATTACATACAACTTGCTCAAATTTAAAGTATTAATTGGAGTTTCAGGAGTGGTCGCAGTCAGTGGAATCTTGTCCACAAAGTTTTCAGTCAGGTAAGCTGCTCCATAAGTACTTGTATAATATGCCTGCAACAGAGTATTATATTTGCTTTTTAGAAACACTTTAGTAGTAGCAGTTCCATAAATCATGCTGGCAAGATATTTTGCAGTATTAACAGATCCGCCGCCGTTATAACGCAAATCAAGAATAAGCTTACTGATGTTTGCATCTTTAAACTTTTTAAATACTGTATTTAACTGGATATCAAAAGCAGCATTAAAGCCATTATAAACAAGGTAGCCTACTTTGAGATTATTGATAGTCATAACGGTATCGAGCAAAATAGGATTTTCCTGAAGTATTACTGCCGTCATAGTTGAGGTTTTTCCATTCAAAGAAATAACATTTCCTGCTATTGATGCAAACGACAGTTTATATGTGATTTTCGTAAATAGCAACGATTGATAATTTGTGACTGTAAGTTGCTGGTCATCAACTTTCATAAAAAGATCACCACGTTTCATTCCTGCCTTTTCTGCAGGCGATCCTTTATAAACATATCTTACAAAACCAAAAACATCGCCACTTGTACCAATTCGGGCCAGCATGAAATCAAATCCCATGGTTTCGGAAATCCCCTGAATCCAGTCATCAATAATCTTTGAGTCGTCAACGATAAAGGACCACTTATCAATCGTTTTGTACTGGTAAAGCAGGTCAGTGAATAAAAGGTTAGGATCAATATATTTGTTTAAAAAAGCATTGAGAGAATCTTTTACTGTATATTTCTGAGCTGTTAGATTTGGTACCTGATCAACCCATAAATAATAGTCTTGTAAACCATTATATATAAATTTATTAACGTCTGTTGCCTCTTTAATAACCACAGGCACAGGACCAATCGGCACAGGAGGGGTGGTATTTTCTTTTTTACAGTTGATCAGAAAGGTGGCCAATAGCACGAACGATGCAAACCCAATCGAATATTTCTGAATATTTTTCATGACAAATCAATTTTTGATGACATCAAAACAAGTGTTTTTATATCTGATTTTACAATTCTTATAACGTTTAGGTTATGCTTTGGTTTCCTTCAGTATAGTTAAAATAACTATATTTTTGGAATTTCAGTCTCCGGCTCAATCTGATTTTGCTTTTCATCAAAGAAACGTCTGTAGAAGATCAGGATTGAAATTATTCCAACTGTGATTGAAGAATCAGCCAGATTAAAAACAGGGCGAAAAAAGATGAAATCGTCACCGCCAAAATAGGGAAACCACGAAGGATAGGTACCGGAAATAAGCGGAAAATAGAACATGTCAACAACTCTTCCCTGAAGAAAGGATGAATAACCGCCTCCGGGAGGAAACCAGGATGCTACCTGTCCGTAGCTCTCGTTAAAAATCAACCCATAATATGCACTGTCCAATATATTGCCAATAGCTCCGGCCATTATCAGCGAGAAACAGACAATGATACCAAAAGGCACGTCTTTTTTCCAAAGCTTACTGATATACCATCCTATTGCACAAACAGCTACAATGCGAAAAATACTCAGAAAATATTTTCCTATATGGCTGCCAAACTCAAGTCCGAAAGCCATTCCATTATTCTCGACAAAATGGATGATAAACCAGTTTTTGGCAATAACGAATTCATCGCCAAGCATCATATTGGTTTTAATCCAAATTTTAAGAGCTTGATCCAACAACAGAACAACGATTATTATCAGGATTGACTTCGTCTTTGCACTCATAAAGAAAGCTTTAATTAACGCTGATTATTCTTTGCATCAATTGAGAGTGTTGCGTGAGGTACAGCACGAAGACGCTCCTTTGAAATCAGTTTTCCGGTTTCACGGCAAATTCCATAAGTCTTGTTCTCAATGCGGACAAGAGCGGCCTCAAGATACTGAATGAATTTTAGTTGCCTCTGTGCAAGCTTACCAGCTTCCTCTTTCGACAAGGTTGCGGCCCCTTCTTCCAAAACTTTGAAAGTCGGAGAGGTGTCATCAGTGCCATTACCATCTCCATGGGTAATTGCGTTTTTGTATAAATCATAATCCTGATGTGCCATCAAAAGCTTATCCTGGATTAATTCTTTGAACTCAACGAGTTCTTCGTCTGAATATCGGGTTTTCTCACTCATAGCAATACACTTTTAAAAAATTACTTATTTTAGATTCAAAATATATATATCGAACGTTTATTATTTGCCAAAAGGTAAATAACAAAGTTACACAATTTCTTTTTCCACCTGAATGTAGGTTTCAATCTCCTTTTCAATTTCGACAAGTTTCCCTTTGTCGGCGGGCAGATTGGCAACTAATTCAACTCTTGATGCAAGCGTTTGATTACCAATATAATCAGCAAATTTATCCATAGCTTCGTTGAGTTCAGGATGACGTACAATTCGAAGAATTATCTTGTCGGTAACATCAAAATTGCTCTCTTTACGTAAGTTTTGGATGCGGTTTACAAACTCCCTTGCTATCCCTTCGAGGCGTAACTCAGGTGTAACATTGATATCCAGAGCAACTGTAATAGCACCTTCACTGGCAACCTGCAAGCCGGGAATATCTTCTGAATGGATTTCAACATCCTCTAATGACAGCGTGACTTGTTGCCCTTCGATAAAACCAGTAAAAGTACCGGTTCTCTCAAAGCCTGTAATCTCCTGCTGAGTCATAAGGCTAATCTGTAATGAAATAGCCTTCATTAGTTTGCCAAATTTTGGTCCAAGAGTTTTAAAGTTTGCTTTGATCTTCTTTTTGATTACGCCAGCGGCATCTGTAAGATATTCGACCGCCTTCACATTAACTTCGGTCAGGATGATGCTTTCGACTGCCTCAAACTGTTTACGAAAGTTTTCGTTTAAAACAGGGATTATTATTTTTGCCAAAGGCTGACGCACTTTCAGTTTCTCTTTACGACGCAAACCTAAAATCATAGAAGAGACTTTTTGGGCAATATACATTCGCTCCTCAAGTTCCTTATTGATAGAATTTTCATCATATTTTGGGAACAAGGTCAAATGGATTGAATTATCCGGTTCACGGCCACTTATCCTGTTCAAATCGCAGTAAAGCTGATCCATATAAAATGGTGCAATAGGTGCAGCTAATTTAGCTACGTTTTCGAGACATGTATAAAGTGTCTGATAGGCAGAAATCTTATCAGTATCGTATTCGCCGCCCCAGAATCTTTTACGACTTAGACGGACATACCAATTTGAAAGATTTTCGGTAACAAATTCCGAAATGGCTCTACCTGCCCGCGTAGGTTCATAATTTTCATAGGCATCTGTCACATCTTTTATCAAACTGTTGAGGAGAGATAAGATCCAACGGTCAAGTTCCGGACGCAACTTTTCGGCAACACGCTCTTCGCTGAAAACAAAACCATCAACATTTGCGTAAAGTGCAAAGAAGTTGTAAGTATTATAAAGTGTTCCAAAGAACTTACGACGAACCTCATCCACACCGGTAATATCAAACTTCAGATTATCCCAGGGTTGTGAATTGGTAATCATATACCAACGCAGCGGATCTGAACCATATTTTTCAATTGTGGCAAAAGGATCAACACCATTACCTAATCGCTTTGACATTTTATTTCCATTAGCATCAAGAACTAATCCATTGGAAATAATGTTTTTAAAGGATACCGAGCCTTTAACCATCGTGGCTATTGCATGCAGTGTAAAAAACCACCCACGTGTCTGGTCAACCCCTTCAGCAATAAAATCTGCCGGGAATACTTCATTAAATACATCTTCATTTTCGAAAGGATAGTGCGCCTGCGCAAATGGCATAGCTCCCGAATCGAACCAAACATCAATCAAATCAGTTTCGCGAAACATCTTTACCCCCTTTGGAGAAATAAGAAAGATGTCATCAACAAAAGGGCGGTGAAAATCAATTTTATCGTAATTTTCTTTCGAGAAATCACCTACAATAAAATCCTTAAAAGGATTCGATTCCATCACTCCGGCTAAGACTGACTTATTTATTTCGGCCATTAATTCTTCAGCTGATCCAATGCAAACCTCTTCTGTTCGGTCTTCAGTACGCCAGATAGGAAGTGGTGTTCCCCAATATCGTGACCGTGACAGATTCCAGTCAACCAGATTTTCGAGCCAGTTTCCAAAACGACCTATTCCGGTTGACTGAGGTTTCCAGTTGATCGTTTTATTTAATTCAATTAACTGATCGCGTACAGCAGTGGTTCGGATAAACCATGAGTCGAGAGGATAATATAATACCGGCTTGTCAGTTCTCCAGCAATGAGGGTAACTGTGTACGTGTTTTTCGACTTTAAAAGCCCGATTCTCTCTTTTTAGCATCACCGACAGATCAATATCAAGAGTGGAATCATTTTCGGTAAGTGAATCATCGTAATCGTTTTTTACGAAACGCCCCGCATATTCACCATATAATTGAATGTCAATATTATTAGAAACGAAATCAGGTGACAGATCATCAATACGGAAAAAACGACCCTGACGGTCAACCATTGGTTGCTGCTTTCCTTCTTTATCAATAAGCATAAGTGGAACAATCCCGTTTTGTTTCGCAACACGGTCATCATCTGCACCAAAAGTGGGAGCAATATGCACAATTCCAGTACCTTCACCTGTAGTCACAAAGTCGCCGGCAACAACACTGAAAGCATCTCCCAATGGTTTTACCCAGGGAATAAGTTGCTCATAATCCATTCCAACAAGTTCCAATCCGGCAAATTCAGAAATAAGCTGATATGGCAAATTTTTACTATCACTTTTATAATCAGAGAAAGTCAGAACTTCATTTTTCTCTGAAAAATAATTTCTGAATAAGTCTTTAGCAAGAATTACGGTGGCAGGTTCAGATGTATAAGGATTCAGTGTTTTCACTTTTACATACCTGATATTGACCCCAACAGCGAGAGCAGTATTCGAAGGTAATGTCCAGGGTGTTGTTGTCCAGGCTAAAATAAAAAGGTCGGTATCAATATTTTCAAAAAGTAATTGCGATTTGTAATTTTTAACGACTTTAAATTGAGCTATACAGGTAGTATCTTTTACATCGCGGTAGCAGCCTGGTTGATTCAGCTCATGCGAACTCAACCCTGTACCGGCAGCAGGTGAAAAAGGTTGTATGCTATAACCTTTATAGAGAAGGTTCTTTTTATACAGATCTTTTAGAAGCCACCACAAGGTTTCGATATAGTGGCTATCATAAGTAATATAGGGATTGTCCATATTTACCCAATAACCCATTTGTCTCGTGAGATCTTCCCATTTATCGGTATATTTCATCACCTCGGTGCGGCAGGCTGCATTATAGTCGGCAACGGAGATTGTTTTGCCAATGTCTTCTTTCGTAATGCCGAGTATCTTCTCCACAGCCAGTTCAACGGGAAGCCCATGGGTATCCCATCCGGCTTTCCGTTTAACCAGAAATCCCTGTTGAGTTTTGTAGCGGCAGAAAATATCTTTAATTGCTCTTGAGACTACATGATGAATCCCGGGCAATCCGTTTGCAGAAGGCGGCCCTTCGTAAAAAACAAAGGTTGGACTTCCGGCACGGGTTGATATCGATTGATGAAATGTGTCGTTCTCTTCCCAATATTTCAGGATTTCCTGATTAATTTTCGAAAGATCAAACTCCTTATACTCCCTGAATTTGTTACTCATAGCGTTATAAAAACTCCCTTTTAAAAAAGTTCACAAATATAGGAAATTTTTTAAACGATAATCAGCAGTACAGACTTTCAAATTTTTACGAATTAGTTTGATAAATATTGTACGAATGTGAGGAAGTTTGGAAGACAAAAGCTTTCGATATTCGAAGGTGGATGAAATGTAATTAGGTTCTTCCTTTTGTCAATGTCTTTTTCAGATGTTTATTTTGAAAACTTCCAAACTGTTTCGGGAAACTCATAGCTCCCGGGTTTAATAGTAATGTACATGTCATTCATTTCATTGATCTTCATCCTTACTACTCCCTTAGCCAATTCAGAAATTGGAGTAAATCGGTTATAATTTAATGCCTCAACAATTGCAAAAGCAGTTGCTCCGCCTTCAACCACAAGTTCATTAACCGACACCAAAGACAATACCTTTTTCACTACTTCTGAAACTGCATCCTTTATTTTCGTTGTAGCCTCTCGCCCATTTATGACAGGAGCATCAACGGCAAGAATTGGTTTCGCTCCGCCCTCCAACATTCGTACAAGCCATAAGGCACAGTTATTAAGTTTAGTATCTAAATCCGGTTCATCAAGCCAAAGCGGAGAAATGTATGCCACTTTAGCCCCACCATCTCTTGCTTTTTCCACTACCTGCTTGCTTTTATCGTAAGTACTTCCACAAACATACAACACTTCTGAAAATTCAGGAATTATACTCATTACCGGATTTATCATTAGTTTTCGATTGTCGAGATATGCCGAAAAGAACGCAGCAGAACCGGCCAGAATGGTTTCATTATCTTGTTGCTTAGCCGCCTCATGCAAATCTTCTATCGAACTGGTATCCAATATTCTGATATTGTTTTCCTTTAATAAAATATCGTCAAGAATTTCTTTAACAACTGAGGTTGAAATCGGAAATTCAGGATCTTTGGCGAAATTTGTTTCACTGATTGGAATGTTATTTATCATATAAACTCCACTAACGATTTTCCTTTCGCCCTCAGGATTTGCCGGACATAAAATTACTTTTTTCTTGCCTTCAGCCCTAAGTTGGGCTGCAAGCTCTTTCACTATATGACCGCGCAAAACAGAGTCTGTTTTTTTAAAAATATCTATTATCCCTGCTTCAATTAAATGCCGCACTGTTATTGTTATCGAATTTTCAGCCTCTTTGCTACCCATGGAACGAGTATTGAGAGCAACTACCCAAAGTTGAACATTAGGCAATGCCACATTTACTGACGTTGAGAGTTCGACTTTCAAGCCATACCGCAAGCCAACACCTGCAATTTCTGCCGCACCTGTTATATCATCAGCTATTACAACTATCATTATATATTTGAGTTTGTGTCATTTTAATTGCATAATCAATTGAAACCGACATTGCTTCTTCGCTGGCAATTCCCTTCCCTGCAACTTCAAAAGCGGTACCATGGTCAACCGATACGCGTATTATGGGTAGGCCAAGAGTTATATTTACTCCTTCTACATCCATACGCTTCTTTATTTCGTTCCATTTGAAACCCACAACCTTAAACGGTATATGCCCTTGATCGTGATACATCGCCACACAACCATCATACATTCCTCCTACTGCTTTTGAAAATAACGTATCAGGTGGAATAGGTCCTTGCACATCATATCCCAGTTTACTGGCTTCCTTTATGGCTGGAATAATTTCCCGCTCCTCCTCCCATCCAAAAAGTCCATTGTCGCTACTGTGAGGGTTAAGTCCTGCAACGGCTATCCTAGGATTTAAAATACCAAACTGCTGACATGCTTCATTAAGTAACCTGATCACATCTAAGATTCTTTCTCTTTTTACAAGATCACATGCCTGTCGAAGAGATACATGTGTACTTACATGAATAATTCTAAGATTTCCGTTAACCAAAAGCATTGCATACTTTTTAGTATCAGTATAATGCGCATATATTTCAGTATGCCCCGCAAAATAGTGGCCAGCAAGATTAATTGCCTCCTTATTAATAGGAGCAGTAACAGTAGCATCTATTTGATGGCACATAGCCAGTTCAATTACTTTTACAACTGATCCGAAGGCTGCTGCTCCGGCTTCAGCTGAAACTTTTCCATGAACCAAATCACCTTTGAAATTATCAAGATTGAAAACATCTATAGTGCCAAACGCAAATTTCGCATCCGACACTTTAGAAACAGCGTTTACATAACATGAAAGTTGTAACATGTTAACAGCCTGCTGAATTACACCTGCGTCCCCTACAACAATGGGATTGCTATTTTCGTAAACCGACTTGTCCATAAGTGATTTTACGACTATTTCGGGGCCAACACCAGCCGGATCACCCATAGTAATTCCGATTATAGGCTTCATTTATTGATTCTTAAGGATAAATTTTGAAACATTATATTTGAGGTTTTTCGTAATTATTGGAAATGGATAATTCAGCCCTTTCCAACCATTTCCACAAAGGAATAAATTCGATTTCACCTGTGTATCCGAACCATGAATGTTGCTCGGTTTTCTCATAATCGTTCGTGACTACAATCATCTGTTTACATTGAAATTCAACACCGGCCTTCAATAAAGACCTGATTTCGCGTTCTTTAACTTTGGGTTCTGCAATTAAATAACAGACCTGAATCAAATAGGTTATTTTCAGCTCTTGTTGCACAATAAAATCAACCTCTTCCTTTTTCTCGTTCTTATAGTAAAACAGTTTCAATTCGCCTTCAAATTCTCTCCGCTTTAAATCAATAGCAACAGCATTTTCGAACAGTTTACCAATATTAGGACTGAATTTAAAAGCCTTAGCCTGAAAATAGCCATTGTCGTAACAATATATCTTCTTGCTGGCTTTACGTTGTTCCGAAATTTTGTATGAAAACAACGGGATACTAAAGATCAAAAATGCCTCTTCAAGGTAACCAAGGTATTTCGCTACTGTATGTGAACTGTTGAAATTTGCAATTTTTTGTATGGCATTATTTGAAAATTCCCCTGTGATATTAGTGAGGAGTGTTTGTGCAAGATCGGTAAGTGCATTTGGATAACGCACATGATATCGCATCACAATATCCTTCAGTATTATCGAATCGAAGAGGGTTGACAAATATTGAATATGATCATAATTCTTTACCCACACCTCAGGAAAGCCACCTTTCATAACATATTCGAAACAAAGCTGTTGCCTGTCAGAGTTAATATCAGATAAAGGAAAAAGAACCCTTATTTCCGGTAATGAAAAGGGGAAAACATAAGTGCAATAGTGCCTTCCTGTTAAATGTGTTGCAAGATCGTTACTTAGAAGATGAGAATTACTACCTGTGAGCAGCAACTTGTATCCTTCCCTTTGTAACCGGTTAACAATGAGCTCCCATTGACTTACATTCTGAATTTCATCAAAAAGAAGTGTTTCGGGGTTAGAATAGACTGCCCGAATGGCAGATAAAATATCATCGAAATTCTCAACTCTCAAAAGCCGTTCCTCATCAAAATTCACGTAACCTATCCCACTCCTTAATCCGACAGAATGAATGGAAAAAAAAGATTTACCAGCCCTTCTTGGCCCAATTACCACACTTATCAAATCAGTATCCAATCCTTTCAGAACAGTTTTTCTCGTTACATATTTTTCCAGAAACCTTCGTTCAAACTCAGCTTTCTGTCCTGCAATTATTTGTTGTATCATTTGTGCAATTATTAACACATACTGCACAAAAGTATATAAAAATTGTGCAGTATGTGTAATACATTACATTAATTTGATTGTTTCACTTTACAAAAGTAGGTTTTCAATGTAATTTTGTGGTGAATTCACCTGCAAAGAAAACGGAAATTGTATTACCAGTTATTTTTTAGTGAAGCTACGGATAAACCCTGATCATTATGTTTGGAAATATAAAAAAACACCCACGAATAGATGAACTATATTACAGTAATTATTTATTCTCAAGGTTTTTAATAAGCTGAATGGATTTATCCGGTAATTGGTCATCTCCATTTATGAACCAGATTAACGCATGTGTGTCGAGAAGCAGATTCATTGTATATACTCTTTAAAATCTTCCAATGGCGCGTCAAAGTCATCATGCATAACAATTAATCCTTTTGCACAACCAAATATTCTTTCTTTGATTTTTTCCTTCTTCCGTTTAGTAATTAAAAACTCAACCAAATCATCAACCTCTTTTACCATAGAAGGAGGCAAATTATTTATCTTTGTATATAGCATTGTCGTTGTCATATATTTTTGTTTTTACAAAAGTAATAAAAATTCCTGTGGTTGATCATTTCGGCTTAAGATGGATTATTTCCATAAACTATAGAATGATATCCTAATCGTTAATGACAACAAACAGTTTGTAATGAATCCGATATCGTTTTCTTCTTTGTAAATATCATTCATAAATATATTTTTTGTCCAAACTTAGCCAATTTTTAGTTTGCTCTCACATCCTAAGTTTTCCATGTAATTTGTTTACCGTTTTACTCTCAAGATTAATAATCACAACAAAGGTGTACTCAGCACCTGCTTCGAAAAGTTTACCGCATTTCAGATCCACTATAGTTTTTTCATAAGGTTTAAGACTGGAAATCTCACCATTGGCAACTTCAATTTCCATATTATTTTTGTAATACGCTATTTTTAATTGGGCGGTTTTTGAAGCAATCTGACCAAAGTTCTGAACCTCAACTTTAAGATTGAATCCATTTTCGCCTGGTGTAATTTCGGGCAAACATGCCGAAAGTATAGGTTCAATAAAATTAACTCCCGGCAAACGTGCATATCCGAAAAGTAGTTTTCCATCTATTGTTTTACCAAGTAATTTTGCGGCAAATTCATCTACCGGATAATTGTTGCCAACTGCATCGAATGTAACTATCAAATCGCCTCCTGATTTTTCGGTTTTTAGCACCTTACCACCTTTCCCATAATTCACTGCTTCCGGTTCTCCAAATTGCAAGGAACTTAGGTCAATATCTGTTTGGGGATTAAAATCCGGCTCGGCAGCTATTATAACTTTGATGGTTTTTGTGGCAGGGGAAATCGGGTTTTTATCAATTATTGTTAACAACCGACCTACGGTTAGTGGAATACCAATATTTTTGGAACTGTGAATATCGTTTGCAAGATCGAATTTTTTTTCCACATCAATGACGGCAAAATTGCCTTGTATCGCTCGTCCGTATTTATCCTGAAATATTTTCAATCTTTCGTACTTAAACCAGCCTTCGACTGTTCCATCCTTATGCTTTGAAACGCCAGGCAGATAAGCTTCACCCGACTCTACCTTCCAGTTTACGCCGTCCTTCGACCGCAGATAAACGGCAATCCGTCCGAGCCAGTCATTTACGATGAGATTATATTGAACATTATCGCGCCAAACTACCGGATCTTCAAAATTTCCAGGTCTTTGGGGATAAGCCCTCAAGGGAATTATTTTATTATCAGTACCAATACGGGTTCCTGTGACCTGATTATAAGCAGAAAGCCCCGTTTCACTGAACCATTGACCTCCTCCGCGGCATATCATTAAAAACGATCCATCTTCACGTTGTGAGAAAGTAAAATTTGAATTGCCCTCGATAAGCCGCCGGTCTCGGTTAAGAAATTCGAACTTACCGTATTTCCATGGCCCGTTGCAACCATCGGCAATGTAATATCCGTCAATAACATAAAGGACATATCTTCCATCTTTGAGCCTGAAAATTTCCGGATTATGACCCTTACCGATGGTATCTTTTACGATAAACGGGCCGAACGAATTATCTGAAACAGCATGAAAAACTGTAGATTGGGGCCAGGCTGCATGTCCTTTGGGTGAACTTTCGAGCCAACCGCAAACATAAAAATGGTATTTTCCATCCTCTCCAAATTTGATATTGCCTCCCCAGAATGACCACTTTCGATTTTCAATACCGTTGTCGGTATAACGGGGTAAAACATTTTCACCTCCCCAAGTATCACGGGTTAGTTGTCCCAAATTGGGCATTGGCAGAAACCTGTCCATAAAACGGCCTCCAAAGACCAAGTTGCTCCATTCAGCCGGACGTGGCCGCTCAGTTGTCTGAGATTTAGCATCATAGATAGAACCAAAAAAAGTCAGAACCGCAAAAAATAAAATATTTTGTCTCATAATTATTTATCTATTGATTGAATTGTTGTACAAAGTTCAGAAAATTAAACCAGAATATCAAAAGTCATACATACTAACAATAGCGGAAAGCCTTCCGCAAAGCATTGTGTTGCGAAAAAACTGTTATCAAACATGTTTTAATCATCCTTGTTCTTCGTTAAATCCTGATTTTGTTTAATTTTGTTTTGTTATATGAGGATAAAAATACAGGCTGCAAGTCAAATTTTATACTTTTACATGTTATTACAATTGATAAAATGAAATATGAAACAGAAAGAAAACTTAGTTTTAAGGCATATAAATCATACTGAAATACTTGGGAATAAACGATTTCTCATGATCTGTAAAAATTGTGCTATGGCTATTTTTCTTTTGTTCACCTTTCAACAAAAAGGTATTGCCCAACAATATGGCTTTTCGCATTTTTCTGTGAATAATGGATTATCTCAAAGTGTTGTCAAATGTATTTTTCAGGACAGCAAAGGTTATATTTGGTTCGGCACGCAGCAAGGATTAAACAGATATAATGGATATTCATTCGATAATTATTTGAATAATCCTGCCGACATCAATTCGATTTCAGATAACTGGATTTATTCCATTACTGAAGATAAAGAGGGTAATATCTGGATCGGGACGCGCAACGGGTTAAATAAATATATTCAGAAAACGGGACTTTTCACACAATACCAGTATAATAGCAACGATACTAACAGTATTTCAAGCAATTATATTTATGGTCTTTCTGTTGATTACCAAGGAAATCTACTGGCAAATACACCATCGGCATTAAATATCATTAATCCTAAAACGTTAGCAACTAAAAGGTATCTCAATTCTTATATCAAAAACAACGAAATAAGCGATGAGGGAAGACCAATTTTACAAACCAAAGATGGAAAGATTTGGATGGCAACTGCAGATGGACTTTTGTCTCTCGATTCAAATAAAAAGTATTTTCATTTCTCTGACAACAAATCAAACCCTAATTTTTTATGCAATAAAAACATTACGGCATTAATGGAAGATTCAGAGGGAAACCTGTGGATTGGGTCTCAGACAGGGTTGAACAGATTGAATTTAAAAAACCTTACAGTTTCAGGATATTATTTGGGTTCCAAAGGAACAGAAAGCTCAAATTCAAATTTTATCCGGTCAATCAAGCAAGACCGGAATAAAAAAATATGGGTTGGGACAAATGGTGGCGGGCTATTTCTACTCTCTCTTAACAATGTTTCCAGTATTTCGGAACAAATGAATTTTACGTCAGCGAGTCAAAATACAGAAGGTTTAAGCCATAATATTGTTTTGTCATTGTGCATAGATCAATCTGACTTGCTTTGGATCGGTACTTTAAACGGAATTGACAAAATTGATCTGAAAAAAAGGAAATTCAATATTTACAAGAACAGCAACGATTATAATTCCGTTGCGTTGATTGATAACGTAATAGCGTCTGTCTTTAAAGATCGCCATAATAATCTTTGGATTGGAAATTGGGGAAGCGGGCTTAATATTCTCGACCGTTCCACCGGCAAAGTGGAACATTATACCTCACAATCAAAAGGGAATAATTATTTGTCGAATAATTTTGTTCATGTTATATATGAAGACAGTAAAAACCGTATTTGGGTTGGTACAAGAGACAAGATTAATCTTTTTGACAGTATAAATGAGCGTTTTATTCCTATCAGCCAATACTTTAATACTGACAAACTGCCTGATTTTCAAAACATAAGAGTTAATGATATTCTTGAAGACAGTTATGGATTATTTTGGATTGCAACCCAAAATGGATTGTTTAAACTAGATATAAAAAATCAAAAGTTTGAAATCTTTCTTCAGGGAGAAGGAAGAAATAATGTCAGCAGTAATTTGGTTTACTGCATTATTGAAGATTTCGCCCATAACATCTGGGTAGGTACGACACAGGGCTTAGATCAATACCGCCGCGAAGAAAACAGTTTTATACATTACCGCCGAAATCAGGACTCGTCAAATACACTGTCAAACAATTTTATTGTTTCACTATGCGAAGATTCGAGCCATAACATCTGGATTGGAACTACAAGTGGGCTTAACAAATTTGTGACAAGTGATTCATTATTTGTATATTATTCAAAAAAGAATGGCTTACCCAGCAATGTAATTTACGAAATTCAGGAAGATAAAAACAAAAATCTTTGGTTTGCTACAGTTGAAGGCTTGTGTGTTTTCAATATCCGTAAAAATGAATTTCGCATTTTTGAGATTGAAGATGGGATGCAGGGAAAGGAATTCAATACAGCATCATTTAAATCAAGTGACGGCGAACTATTTTTTGGAGGAATGCTTGGCGTAAACTATTTTTATCCAGATTCGATAAAGGAGAATAATTACATTCCACCCGTAGTGATTACAAATATTGAAAAATTAAACTCCCAAGGTAAATACATCCTTTCACCTGAAAACTTCGAAGACCTGCGTTTGTCTTATCAGGATTATACATTTACTATCGAATTCGCAGCCCTCGATTTCACAAATCCATCAAAGAACAACTATGCCTACAAAATGGAAGGAGTTGCCGATGAATGGATTGAACTTGGCAACCGTAGGAATATGTCGTTCTCAAATTTGCCTGCAGGCGAATATGTGTTTCACCTCAAAGGTTCAAACAGCGATGGAATATGGAATGAAAAAGTTACCAGCCTTAAAATAATAATCATTCCACCTATATGGAGGAGCAAATGGGCAGTAGTTTTTTATATTCTACTAATAATCATCTTTATACTCCTGTACGTAAGATTTCGCGAAAGAAAATTGTTGCAGGAACAGAAAATATTGGAAGAAAAAGTCGTCTCAAGAACCAAAGAAATTGCTTTACAAAAGGAAAAAATCGAAAATGCCTACATTAACGTCAAACAATTATCTGAAATCGGTCAAAAAATAACAGAAAACCTTACAGTTGAAACCATTATCAATACAGTTTATCAAAGCCTGAATAAGCTGATGGATGCAAGTGTGCTGGCTATTGGAATTTTTAATGAAGAAAACAACCGACTCGATT
Organism: uncultured Bacteroidia bacterium; assembly: GCA_903834845.1. GTDB lineage: Bacteria > Bacteroidota > Bacteroidia > Bacteroidales > Prolixibacteraceae > JAAFHB01. Next base: position 29,353 of record CAILKW010000016.1, read on the forward strand.
TTTATGGTGCGATAGAAAAAGGCGAGATTTTGGATTTTCATTTTGATTCACTCACAGAAATTAATCTGCCATCAATTCAATGCTTTATAAATAAAAGAGAAATTGTATATTGCAGTAAATCCGACAACCAGCAAAATCTACCTGATAAGACAAAAGTAGGTGAAATTCCAGAGTCCTTGATTTATCTGCCACTTACAAAAGGTGATCAGGTAACAGGCGTAGTTACTGTCCAAAGTTTTACGCAAAATGCTTATAACGATTATCATATCAGTATTCTGCGTAACATAGCCATTTATTTGACAATTGCCTTGGAAAATGCTGACACTTTCAGATTAATAAAGCAACAAAATGCTGAATTACAGGAATTAAACGCTACAAAGGACAAACTTTTTTCGATCATTGCACACGATTTAAAAAATCCTTTTACAGTAATACTTTCGTTGTCTGAGACACTGTCGGAAACCTTCAGATCTTTTGACGAAGATGAACTTGAAGAAGGTTTGAAGAAGATGCACAATTCTGCACAAAAGGTTTATGATTTACTTGCTAATCTTTTAACATGGTCACGTTCTCAAACGGGAAGAATTCAATTAAACCCCGAAAAATTGAGACTCAATCCTATGGTACAAGAAATCGCAGAACTTTTAAAGAATCAAATTGAATTGAAAGACATAAAACTGAATATTGAAATAAATACTGATACGATGGTTTATGCTGACAGTAATATGCTAAATACAGTTATTCGGAATTTAATATCCAATGCAATAAAATATACGAATATCAGAGGAATTATTACAATTTCGGGAAATGAAAGAGATGGCTACCTTGAAATGGCTATTAAAGATAATGGTGTCGGAATACACAAAGATACAATTGACAAACTATTTAACATAGAGCACAAAATAAGCAGTCCAGGCACAAATAATGAACGTGGAACCGGCTTAGGTTTGATACTTTGCAAAGAATTTGTGGAGAAACACGGAGGCCGTATATGGTTGACATCTGAATTAGGGAAAGGTTCAACTTTCAGCTTTACAATTCCCTATTCAAATATTATTAATTAGGACAGTGTTCTCTTAGATAAAATGTGAGCATTAAACTGTCATCCGGCAATTATCCGTTTTGAATTTCACTTAAAAGGGACAGAGCCTTATCTCTTAGTGGTTTCTGAAGTATTCTCCAAATAAAATAACCAATG
>CAILKW010000017.1 GCA_903834845.1 uncultured Bacteroidia bacterium
AAACGCCACAAAGGAAACCACTAATAACACTTGTAGCTCGCTCTTTTCTAAAAACAACGACTAACGGGAATACATATAGTATGTAACTCTCATAGCCAACCAATCCTACAACAAGTATATTGGTAAGAAGTTTTGCCCATAATGAGTTGATTGATGAAGAAAAATTTGTTTCATTACTGTTTTATCTCGGCCTAATAACTATTAAAGAGGTTTCGCTAACAAATGACTATACTTTTACAATACCGAATAAATTAATTCGCCGGTTGTTATGGGAGTATATGCAGAAAGCTATGGTTGATGCCTTCGCTCTAAAAATTAACAATAATTTTCTTAAACAATCATTCGAGAAGATGGCGAGAACCGGTGAATGGAAACCAGTCTTTCAGTACATTATTGATAAATTCTATGAAGCCGTTTCAATTCGCGATTTTACTTTCCATGAAGAGGGTCTTAAAACTTTCCTCTTAGCTTGGCTTAATCTCACAAATCTTTACGATGTAATCAGCGAAAAAGAAAAAAACAAAGGTTATGCCGACATTTGCCTCGAACCTGACCGGAGATTTACTGCTTATGTGAAATATGATTATATTATTGAGCTGAAATATATTAAAGCTGAAGAAATTGAAACACCGGCAAAAGAAGAAGTTGCTGTAAATCATGCTATAAAAACTGCCACTGGTCAACTGATGCAATATGCTGCGAACAATAAATTCAAAACCACCAAAATTATCATTGTAGCATCTGCAAAGAAATTGTTGTTTATGGATTGTTTTGCGGAATAGAATATTGCTAACATTGTACGGTATGACCAGTAAGGGAAATCGGAGCTGCGTAACTATCACCCGATACGAAATTTGATGCGAGTGATACACTTGCCTTACCACTGAAACCCCTATTGATTATAGCGTGTGTTGGCACAGCTATTTTTTATTCTTTAATAAATCGTTATATAAATCAATTGTTCTTTTTGAATCCTCAAAGTTTATGTAAATCGGCTTGTTATCCCTTGAATGAATTAAAATGTAAGGTGGAAATCCATTTTTAACATATAACTTAACGTCTTGGCCATCTGCCAATCGAAAGTTACCTATCTTAGTTTTGCCAAGAGCATATCCATTTGTCCTAATACTTATCTGAGGAAGAGAACTAACAGTATCAACCTGTGTCATATCGCTAAATGAAATAGTTAATCCGTATGTCCCGTCTATGATCAATCCATTATGATTAGTATTAATACTTGTCTCTTGCCTACTTGATATTAACAATGTAACTGGAAGTAAAAACAGAATAATTACAATAATCCACATCGGATTAAACATTCTTTTCTTTAATCCTGAGTCATTAGTTGCAATGAGTTCCTGATTTATCTTTGAATTAATAAAATTCGATATTTCTTCAGGTTTATCAGTACCAATCCTAACAACAGATTTACGATTTTTAAATTGCAATTCTACCGCTTTGAGACCTGTTACATTATATAACCAACCATTTGAAAGCATTCTAATTCCAATTCCATTTAATGCAGAATTAGTTACCGCTTTACAGGATTTAATATCAGAAAATTTGTAGGTTTTACCAACTAATCCTATACCAAGACTAAATGAAATCGAATCATTTGAAATTTTAATCGTTAATTGATAGAATATCAACAAACAAAACAAAAATGTAACAATAACAAATAATACAACAATTGTAATTGGGTCAGTCGAAAATCCGGATTTAATCAATACCCCAATAAAAATCAGCATTAATGGCAAAAGTAGAATCACCGAAAATATTCCATATTGTTTGTAAGTCTTAGTTTCCATATCATTTATTGTTTGTATCGGAGTCAGTTGTGCCCAACGATCGTGTGACCACCATTATGTCGGTTATTTCAGATTTAGTCATACCTGATTGTATTGACTAATGCGAACAAAATCAATACATTAAAGCCAATTGGCATACGTCCTTCCTTTATGTTGTATGTTTCCATCGAAAATAATTTCTTCGTAATTACCAAAATATTGTCACAAAGGTAAACTGTTGTTTAAAATGTCCAAATTATCCAATGGACTTTTTTGACTGTTTTTCAAATACACTAATTTTGGTTATTGCGAGCCGTTTATTTGTACATGCTTCCCAATATCTTTCATATATTTGCATGATAATAATTAAAAGGAGATGATAAAGACACCTTACGGGATTAGTAGTTTTGATAAAATCAAATCTGAAAAATACTTTTTTGTTGATACAACAAAGTGGTTTAATTTGAATAACCTCAGAGGTGGATTGCGAAATCAGGACTTGGGCTGGTAAAATATAATACCCGCTCCTAAGTTACTGAACTTTAATATATAATCATGCCATACAGATTGACATCAGGTAGAAAAATTTTAGTAAAATTCGAGTATTTCATAAATAATAAGAAGAAAAAAATGATGAGAGAATTATTTAAAATTTTAGTGTTCGGAATCGCGTTAATGTGCACGTGTAGTCAAGTATCTTCAGCAGTCAGGCTGCCGGCATTGATCAGTGATAATATGGTATTGCAGCAAGGACGTCTTGTACATATCTGGGGTTGGGCAGATAAAGATGAAGTGGTTACGGTCCATTTTGGCGATCAGAAAGTCACCGCCAAAGCCGGGATTGATGGTCGCTGGATGTTGATGCTTAAGAAATTAAAACCAGGTAAACAACTCGAGATGAACGTTAAAGGTTCCTCAGGTAATTCGATTACCGTAAAGAATATTCTTGTCGGTGAAGTTTGGATTTGTTCAGGACAATCGAATATGCACTGGACTTTTAGCCCAAAACATGGGGTTTTGAATAACGAGGAAGAATTGGCCAATGCTAATTATGATGAAATCAGAATGTTTACTGTAGCTAAGACAGGTACTCCCGAACCGGCTGAAGATACTAAAGGTAAATGGCTGACCATCAATCGCGAAAATCTTTTGATAGATGGCGAAAACGGTGCTTCTGCATTAGCCTATTTCTTCGGTCGGAATCTATATCAGCAACTGAAGGTTCCTGTAGGTTTGATAAACTCAAGTGTTGGTGGAACGCCAGCAGAAAAATGGACCAAAGCTGAGGTGCTCGAAGCCAGTCCTGATTTGAAATTACTTTCAGGCAAAAATGGAGCCTCAACGCTATATAACGCAATGATTGCGCCTTTGATCCCTTATGCCATTCGTGGAGCAATATGGTATCAGGGGGAATCGAATCTCGATCGGGCCTTTCAGTACAGAACACTCTTTCCCGCAATGATCAGCAATTGGCGTTCCGACTGGAAACAAGGTGATTTTCCATTTGGCTTCGTACAGCTCGCCCCATATCGTTACAAAGGTCAGAATCCTGAAAATTACGCCGAACTGTGTGAAGCCCAGGTTATGACTCTCAAAAGTGTGATTAACACCGGTATGGCTGTAACTATGGACATTGGAGATATTACAAATATTCATCCTAAAAATAAACAGGAAGTTGGTCGTAGATTGGGACTTTGGGCTATGGCAAAGGTGTATGGCAATAAAAAATTAGTTTACTCCGGCCCGATTTACAAATCAATGAGCATCAATAAAAACCAAATTACTCTTAATTTTGAGCACAGTGGCGGCGGTTTAACTACCTACGATGGGAAGCCTTTAGTCGAATTTACGATTGCTGGACAGGACAAAGTATTCCTTCCCGGCAAGGCCGAAGTTAAGGGAAACAAAATCGTTGTTACTAATAATGAGATTACTAAACCAGTAGCAGTTCGGTACGCCTGGCATGATGACGCACAACCAAATCTCTCCAACAAGGAAGGTTTGCCTGCATCCCCGTTTCGCACCGATAGCTGGAAAGGCGTAACGGAAAAATAGGTAACTGAAAGCAACCTATTTTGGATGAGGTGATCATTCCCAATCTGCAATGATTGGTTTCACTGCAACATATGCTTCATCTGTCTGATTACGTGCACTTTATTTAAGATTGCTAATTCTGAACATTCTTTTCCAGTTAGTTTTTTTTTACTATCTATGGCACGCTTTGAGCAGATCAGCATGCGACTCGAATAAATATACAGGTGGGAAATAAACTGGAGAAGATCAAATATGGTAGCGACCGGGGTATTTAAAGAGTAAAATAAATATTTTTCTTTATTA
>CAILKW010000018.1 GCA_903834845.1 uncultured Bacteroidia bacterium
AAAACATTAGATTTTAAAATAGCAAAGGTGATGAGAGCAGTAGTAGTTTCTTTAATTATTTTGGCTTCGTTATCAGTGATTTCAGAAGGTCAAAACTCAACCAGAGAAGCCAAAAGTGAAAATGCCGCGTTCGTAGAAGGGTTGATGATCAATAGTGTATATAACGCAGCAGACTTTGCTAATGCTGAATTTGCACTCGAAACCGAAAACTGGATGAACAGGAATGGTGAAAATAACAACGAAATAGTGGAAGCAGAATCGGCACTTACAATTGAAGCATTGATGTTCAATTTTGAATATAATGCAAAAGAATTTGTTGAAGCTGAAATGGCATTGGCAATCGAAAGCTGGATTATCAACTATGCAGAAACGACTAACGAAGAATTGGCAGCAGAACCGGCGGCTCTTGCGATTGCAAAATGGATGACTAACGGAAAGTATAATGCTGCAGAATTTGTCAACGCTGAACTTGCACTCGAAATTGAAAACCGGATGAATGACAACAATTATCGGAATGGTTTGGAAGAACAAATCGCAAGTATCGAATTGGGTGAAAACTAAATGTTTGGAGCATCAATGAAAATGATTCAATGATGAATAATATAAATCAGAGGTTTTACTGATAGATGCAACCCGGCAAAGCCGGGTTTTTTGTTTTATTCCGGATTGTTTCAAAAAACAAAATAATTAAAAATAACTTATATTAATTGCTTATTAATTCAAATATATCCGGATATTCAAATATTGAATCAGTTATTGGAACATTTTCGCTGATTTGAGTTGCTATTTCCTCGAATATCAAAAGAGGTTGAGCGCAATTATCAACGTAGGTACAAAAATAACCTTTTGCTTTAAGATAAACCCCTTTCCATTCATACACTTCCAGCTTCTCAATGCCGGTTTGGGTTTCATAAATAGAACAATCTTTCCCCAAGAAATTGGCTTCCCCTATATACTTCAAGTTGGTATCATAGAGCTTATTTTCAAAAATGTAACTCAATTCGGCGATGGATTTGTCGTTATAATTGCTATTTACCAAATTTCTTCTTTGCACTTTCTTATTGATAAAATCAACTAGGAATTCAAACTCACTGTCCCTTATTTTTTTTAAGTATTTAGTTTCTGGAGGTAGATTGTACTCAACAGTTGTCGCTGCTGAGTCTTAAGCGGAGGCTTTGCCGCTATCCCTGATGTATAGTGTCTTTTTCCCTACTTCCTTAACCGGACCATAATCTCTATTGGTCTTGTACTTGACAATTAAAGTGGAGAATCCTGAAGCAGCATGTTTGAAGGTTCCAACCAGTTTGTCTCCGTCAATCATCCGGTATTTCTCAGTCGCATCAAAAGTTGCCGGAGAAATTGTAGGGTTCTCTTCCAAGCTGGTTGCTTCGATCGTAGATATCAGATTCCCAAGAAAAAAAGTTTTAATGGAAAGGCAAATATCATGGTAAACAATGTAGATGTATTTATTTTTTGAAAGGTAAGCAGGGTTTGATTCTATATACAGATATACCGAACAATTAAGTCGAAAAGAAGAGTTTCTCCGGTTTTTGTGAAACTTACAAAGTTTTTTTGATTGCTTTAATTGATTTTATTGTGGATCAGGTCTTGTACCTTCTTGCTAAAACCCACGGCAAGTGTGAAATCAATTTCTTTGGTGTAATCAAATCGTTTTAATTTTTAGAAATTGGCATCTATATCTGTTTTTATTATTGATTTTTATCTTGTCAAATTGAAGATGATCCTTTCGGTTGTTTTACTTTTCCCTTGCGAATCAGGATCCGTATAATTTCTTGTTATTGTTTGCTTTAGACTTTTTACGTATGGGCTACCTGGAAAAGGACCAAAAGTTGTATTGCATGAAACCGGATAGATAGCATTTTCTTCTTTTTCAAAATTTTCGTCATACGGACATCCCGAATTTTTTATCTCTGTTTTTTTTGTGTATTTACCAGGCTCCGAAATAGCTTTCACTGTAATGGTATAATTATTTGCCAGTATATCAAATTTGATCCTGATCATAGCAGAGTAGTTTTCATATTCAGTCGGAGCAGCGAGTTGTATAGTTTTAGTTGCGCTGTACGATTCCGTAATCAAGGTGCTGCTGTTCCTGTCTGTAGGGTCAGGTTCAAACTGGTCAGTTTTAACTCCGTCTATGATTTTACAGCAATGCCCACAGGTGTTGTGTTCTGTCACTTTATTACTGTTATTGATCGTGCTATTTACACCGGAAGTGCCTTTGTAGCGTTTATCCTTTTTAAATGTCCAAGTTTGTACAGTTTTGTTCTCCTCTTTTTTTGTGGCTTTAAATTCGCAACCCTGATTGGGCAATCCTGTTCGTTCCTCGCTATCGGTAAATGTACTTACTGAGGTGAAGGATATATCTCCTTTGTAGGCACAAATTTCCATTGCCAATAAAACTCTAACCAATTTTTCGGCGAATTTTGCCATATCCTGATACATATTATCTAAATCAGTTACCATAATATCTTTCCCGCCTACTTTCCCTTTTCGCATACCTAAAGCACTTTCGCCCAAATAATAGTCATCACCATTCTTTGTGATGTTAAGGCATATCATGATATCACATTTCATGAATCCCATGATATACTGAAAATCACTTTCGTCAATGTTATAAAGAAGTACCCGAAACCTCTCGTAATCCAACATTGCCTTGATAGTACCGAGTGTAACTATTTTAGCACAGGTAATTTCTTTCTCGAGGGCAGTTGAAACGATAGCTTCAAATATGCTCATTTGCTCATTCCTTTCTGCTGTATTACTACCAGCTGCAGCAGCAATCCCGTAGATCAAAATGCGAGGTTTTTCAGGCAAAGTGCCAAATTGAGCATTTGCAATTAACGTTCCTAATAACAACAGCATGGATAAAATTATTTTTTTCATTTTAATAAGAGCTGACAGTTTGGTAAGAGTTTTTGAATGCGAACTTGTTCTTCGGCACTGATCCGCGTTTTGGCGATGCCAAGTATTTTGAGTTTTTTTAATGCACTGATAGTTTCAGGAAGCTTTTCAATAGGATTGACATCGATGTACAGCTCTTCCAGTTGCATTAAATCGCCAATGGAAGCAGGCAATTTAGAGATGTTGTTCCCAAACAAAGCCAGTGTTCTCAGATTTTTCAGGTTTCCAATCTCATTCGGAATTTCCGAAATTCCTTCCTTATCACTGGTCAGGTACAACTGATAAATATTTTTTGACGAGAGCATGGTAAAGAGAGCATTTAAATCGACAGGTATTGCCTTTCCACTTCCTGTTATAAAAAGCAAATCGATATTGTTTGGCAACTCGAAACCATTTTCAGATAAAAAACGAGGATCGGGATGATCCAGATTTATCGCTAAAACTGGCAACACCTGCATAAACTCGAAATCGGTATGAGTGGTGTCGCCACCCCCGTCTAACTCACCCAAAATCTCATCTTTCAATTTTCCGGTATTGTATGGATCTGATATTTCATTACCCGCCGCTTTCATCGCTGAATCGAATTGTGCAGTGAACATATTTTTCAATGCTTTTTCAGCCTTTTGTTCAGCATCAGGGTCGTTGGGATCATATTTAATACCCAGACTGTCTAAGAACTGTTTGCCCGCTTTATCAATCTGCGAAAAGGCAGGTAAGGTTAGCAATAAAGCCAAAACAATGCAAATAAGGTGTCTCATGAATTGATTTGATTTTTTTTAGTTTATATCCAACAGTTTTCTTAAATCGCTTCCTTTTAATCCCTGAATAAATTCCCAAACCCTGTGAGCATCTGTGCCACCCCAATCCGCATTGTCAGCATTGCCCTCAATTGAAATGGTGATCAGCTGAACAGCTGTACGCGGAAGAGAAGAATCAAAATAGTCAGGATTAATTTTGTATATGGCCGATGTTGAGTCCTCCTCCATGGTGCAGATTCCTGTTAGCGGTCTTATCGGGTTCCCATTGGTGTAAGCGTATTGGCTCATCAACTCAGAAGGAATATCCACGATTTCTTTTTTAAAAGCATCCAGCACTTCTTGTTGAAGTTTATCGGAACTATTGGATTCCTTAGTTGAAGCAATCAAATAGGCCATAATCTTGTTGGTGTATTCCCTGATGGTGACAGGACTCCAGAGCGGACGTTCATTGCTTGCTACAATTATAAAGTTGATATAGTACCCATCGTACAGAAAAACTCCACTTCCCAGATCAAGTAATTTTTTACGAAGGATAAAAAGATCATGGTAATCCTTCAACGCCTGATTATTTATAATGGTATTGTTATTCAAGATTGATTCAAATGCAGTAGAAACATCATTGGTTCTTAGTTTTATGTTCGATACTTCCGTGCAGGCGTAATCAATTTTCCCATTCTTTTCATAGAAATAACAAAAAGGGATATAAATCTCTGCCTTCACCCTTTCGTTTGAAGCCGAAAGCTTTTCGTGATCATATTGAATGTAAGCAGCCCTGGATTGAACATTCAAAGTCACGCCAACTGGATTTTGGGCTACCGGTTGCTGGTGCAAGTAGTTGACAAGTTTTTCAGTAGTGCTGTGGTATTTCTGAAGTTCGGTTGCATTCATTTTGTAATAGCGCTCACCAAACCACTCACCCGACAGGTTATTGTTGGTATAGATCCATTTGCCAGGATAGGTTGAAAGGTCTTTTGTCTCCTGTGCTATAGCTAAGGATGAAAAGCTGACAAGAAAAAAAATGATAAAGAAGTATTTCATGGTTTTATTCTCTCTTCAAATTAAAATCGAACGAAATGGTTGTTTTTTCTTTGGTTAAAGGATCTATTCTTGTAATTGTTTGTTTCTGGCTCAGCACTTTTTCTTCCGAAGTTCCCTGAAATGGGCCAAATCTCTCTTTAATAGAAATATCTACATTGTTTTCCAGTGTTTCGTTTTTCGGAGGTGGATTCAGGTTCCCGCAGGTACCTTCTGCCTTCTGAATGGTTTTCACTTTCCTGTTTCCTTTTTTTGACGCCGATTTCACTTGTAAAAAGTAAGTACCATTATCCTCGAAAGTCAACTGACAATAAGCATCCGACACTTTTTCTCCTTCGAAACTGCTCTCTTTCGATAAGCCCTCTATTACAGCGGTTTGCGTAACACTTTCGGTGTACATTCGTGAACCTTCCCGACCGGAGGGACATTTGTAACAATCGTTTTGTTCCTCAATATTGCTTACCTCATACAGATTGTAACCGACAGTACCGTCGCTTTGATTCTTTTTGAGTTTAGTAATTTTCCAATTTACATCACTATTCTTTATTGAATTGGTCTCCAATTTGTATAGGCCGTCTTTACCATTGCAATACACCGGATAGGAATCGGTTTTCTTCGTTGTCAATTCCGATTTTACCTGAACATTTATGGAACCGGTATAAGGGCATATTTCGTATTTAATCAACTCTTTGATCAACATATCTGCTACCTGACTGGCGCATTCTATAAAATTACTGCCTTGTGCCTGCAAAAAACCCTCGGCAATAGAAGCCTTTTTGCGCATATTAAAACTTGTAGCTTTGCACGTGACGCTATTGGTCAGTATAGTTGCGCTGATTAAAATCATATATTCAACACCCATGGCACCACTAATATCATCCATGGTTACTGCGTTTTGGGTGCCTAAAAGTGCTTGTTGTCGTCCGAAATTCAACATTGCCTCGATTCCGCTCATCATGTTAACATCGGCGCAGGGAAGTTGTTTCTTAAATCCATCCCAAACACGATGCTCAAGCCAATTGATACAAGCTGAAGTCGCAGGATCTTTCATATCGGTTCCCTTGGATATGACAATCATAAATTGCGGTTTTGCACTCAATATTCCTGATAAATTGAACGCGAGCATGAAAACAAAAAATAGTTTTAATAGTCTCATTTTTCAAGTATTTGGCAGTTTGGTAATTGAGTTTTAATGGCTGCAATATCGGTTGTTGAGATTTTTGTATTGCCAATTCCAAGTTTTTGCAAATTGCTCAATTTTGCAATCCAGGGTGACAAAGTGGTTATCGGATTAACATCAACGTATAGTTCTTTGAGATTGGCAAAACTTTCCATCTCAGGAGGAAGGGAGTTAATTCTGTTGTTATAAAGGCCCAATTTCTGCAAATTACTAAACTTGAAAACCTGGGGTGGTAGTTTATCCAAAAATATTCCGAAATCAGTAATGTACAAACTCTCAAGGGGATATCCTTTTGCATTATTCAGGATGGTTTGAAAATCAGTGGAAACAGCTTTGCCTCCTGAAATAATCAATAGTGTCTTTATTCCTTTAAAATTTGGCATCTGCTTGATAACCAAATCTATACCTGGCATAGACATATTGATTAGCAAAAACGTCATAGATTGCAGGAATTCTGAATTTTTGACGGTTTTGTCATCGTCCTTTTGATAGTCTTCAACAATTTCTTTGCGAACAGGCTCGCCCAGGAGAATATCTGCACCTTCACCTCCGGCAACACTTTTCATGATCTGTCCGATCATCTTCA
>CAILKW010000019.1 GCA_903834845.1 uncultured Bacteroidia bacterium
AGAATTTTGCGGATAATGTGTTGGCAGCTATGGATGTAAAGTACCGCGGAAAGGTTGATTGATTTTGCAGAATAGGTAGCAAACTATAGGTTTACTATTTTTAAAGGAATATTTTTTTAGTGATATTTTGAAATTATTTTTTGTTATGCTGCCCGTTTCTCAATCGTAATGAAACTTACAGCTATAAATTAAGATCTCATTGTTTTGATATTGATACACTAATCTATGCTCTAAATCTATTCGCCTCGACCAGTTTCCGGACAAATCGAATTTCAAACGTTCCGGTTTTCCTTGTCCTTCAAAAGGTGTCCTTTGAATATCTTTAATCAGGTCATTTATTTTTCGAAGCATCCTTTTATCATCTCTTTGCCAAGAAACATAGTCTTCCCAGGCATTTGTGGAAAATGTGATTCTCATCATTCTTCAATTAAGCACTTAGTTACTTTTTCTCCGTTTTTCATTTGTTGTATCGAATCATATAGTCTATCGGCATTTGCTTTAGAACTCAATAAATGAACAGTTTCCATTATCGAATTATATTCATCCAATGAGATCATTACAGTACCTTTTCCCGTCTTTCTCTTCACAATTAAAGTTTCATTGTTGTCCTCAACATTGTCAAGATAATTTTTGAGATTTGTTCTGAATTCTGAAAAATTTGCAGCAATCATATTCTTTTATTTTAAATTTAACGAGTACAAATATAAGTACTTAATTAATATAAAACAATCTTTTCCGATAGTTTCATAGTTTTCTTTTAACATGCAGCATAATCGAATCAGGCGAGGGAATTTCACCCTCATGTTCTAACGAAAACCCTGAATGTTTTCGGGACAAGTTGAATATTCAAGCCTGGTGCCAATTTTCAAAGTTGATCAAAATTGTTCTCGCCATTCCAAAGGAAGTAATAAACAAACAGCAATAAAACATTCAGCAATTGACCTAATTGGTCTGATTAAAAAATAGTTTTTATTCTACTTTTAGGATTATTCCATCATAACTATCAAGTTCTATGGTTATTGGACTATTTACATTAGAGATTTCACCTGTATTTGGATTCCATTTTTCAATTTTTTTGGCAGAAGAAAACGATAGTGTAAATCGTTGTTTTTGATCGCTATCATTTGTTACTAATATCACATCATGACCATCCATTCTTTTGTGGCTACACAATACAGGAATAATGGCCGGAGATATTGTAAAAGCACGTTGAATGGAATTGCTCAGTATTTTTTGTAAGCTATCAGGTGAAAAATTTTCAAAATAAACCGATTTTTTATCCGTTTTATTACTTTTTAAGATCCTATCAGCCAATGTTTTTATTTCATTTGAAGGAAAATCCGTAGCGGAATTTGTGGGTAGTGCCTCAAGAGCTATTATCAATCCGCCTGATTTTCGGAATGATTCAATTATTTTCCAAGCTGCGGCAGATAAGGTCTCTACACCTGGCAAAATCAAAACATCCCAATTTAAATTTCCATGTTTTAGCTGTCCATCTGTCACTTTTGATTCTAATAGTGCTTTTGAGTCTATATAACTGAATTCCAATTGGTTATCATACAGAAAGTCTGAAACCTGTCCGAATAGTTTTTCAATTTTTTGCGCAGCGGGATCACCCCCATTCACAGCATCCCAATTTTTCAACCATGTAGGCAGTGGTTTAAATTTGGTCCATACTGTTTCGATAGGATATAAAACTGCAATTTCAGATGCTCTAACTCCACCGGACATCATAGTAGAAACTCTTGCAATGTATGTATTGAAAGCCATTTTTTCCTCTTGGCTGGCGTGCTGCAATTGCAGGTAATTATTAAACCTGGTAACCCCACCTACTAACTGACGGTTAACGGTCCCTTTTACAAGGTTAGTCGGAGCCTCTTTACCATTGTATTTTTGATGATCAGAAATAGGGCAAATTTCTGACATTACCTCGCTGCGGCCTTCCAGCTCTGTTGCCGAGGCAGCCAGACGGGATGAGTATAGGTAACGCCTTGTATATTCAGGCATTGCAGTCAGAACATCTATACCTGGAACATCCATCTCTCTGAAACACGCCATAATATCGCCATACAAAGGCACCTGTGCCATCAGCGATTCTTCAAGTAAAAGATGTCCCCCTGATTTAATATTCTGTGAATGGCAATAGTCTTTAACAACCCGGAAAAAGTTCTGGCTCATCAATTCGCTGACAAGACTGAAATACTGATAACGGAGTTTCTGCCCTTCCGTTCCATCATCAAGCATAAGTTGCAATAACTTATCTTCCAGATTATAACCAAAACGTTTTTCAATTTCTGATGAAAGATTTTTCTTCCAGGGATAAACGCCATGACCCGGATTAGTAT
>CAILKW010000020.1 GCA_903834845.1 uncultured Bacteroidia bacterium
AAGGTAGGGGTTATCATTCGGGTATCGGTAGAAAATAGTGGTAGTAATAGTTGTCCCATGGCAACAAAAATAAGGATTTTTATTCTACGACAACTATATCATAAGTTGCTGATAATCAATTATAGGTCTTGGAGGTCTGATGGGTATGAAAAGCCTCATTAATTGTCACTAAATTGCAGTGAAAATAGTTTTTCTATATAAATTTTAATTTTAAGCTCTCTATTTTAGTAGAATCTCTGTAAAAAGGTTCTCACATTACTCTCAATAGAGCCATCAGTAGTCAATGCACTAACAAAAGCACTGCCTATAATAGCACCATTTGCATAGTCTAATGCCTTTAAAAATGAACCTTTGTCAGATATTCCAAATCCAATTAAAACCTTGGACCGCAAACTCATCCTACGTACCCTATCGAAATAGCCTACTTGTTCAGTAAAATCCGTTTTTTTAATTCCTGTTGTGGAAGAGGAAGAGACAAGATAAATAAATCCGGTGGATACTTCATCTATTATTCTTATTCTATCATTAGTAGTTTGGGGAGTAACTAAAAATATGTTGGATAGTGAGTTTTGTTCAAAGATTTCTTTGTACTCAGACTCATAAATCTCCAGCGGAAGATCAGGAATAATAGTTCCGTCAATACCAATTTCTTTACATTTATTACAGAAATTCTTTATACCATACTGCATAACAGGATTTAAATATCCCATTAATATTAAAGGAATTGCAGCCATTTTACGAATTTCTTTTAGTTGTTCAAACAACAAATTAACTGTCATACCATTTTTAAGAGCTATTTCTGAACTGTTCTGAATCACGGGACCATCAGCCACAGGATCTGAAAAAGGCATACCTATCTCAATTAAATCAGCGCCATTTTTCTCAAGTTCGCAAATTATAGTCTGTGTGTCATTCAAATTAGGGTATCCTGCTGTAAAATATATTGAAAGAATATTTTTATCTTTTCTTTTGAATAGTGATGTTAATCGATTTTCCATAATAGATATTTAAAAGGAAGAATTTATATTTTTGATTGGTAATAATTTAGATATGTTTCCATATCCTTGTCTCCACGACCTGAAATATTTACAACCACAACATCATTAGGTTTGAAATCAATCTTTTCAAGTGCGGCTAAGGCGTGGGCAGATTCGAGTGCCGGTATTATTCCTTCATTTTGAGTAAGATACAATGCTGCCCTCAGTGCCTCTTCGTCTGTAGCACTTAAAAATTGTGCTCGTTTAGTAACAAATAGGTTGGCCAGCATAGGTCCTATACCAGGATAATCGAGTCCTGCCGAAATTGAATATGGCTCTATGACCTGTCCATCTAATGTTTGCATAAGAAGACTAAGACTACCATGCAATACTCCTGGACGTCCAAGTTGTGTGGTGGCAGCTGATTCCCCCGAATAAACACCCTTTCCCGCAGCCTCAACAGCGATTAACCTAACTTTTGGCTCATTCAGAAAATGATAAAAAGCACCGGCTGAATTACTTCCTCCTCCTACGCAAGCAATAACATAATCAGGTGTTTCACTTCCCGTTTTTTCCATAAGTTGAATTCTAATCTCTTCACTTATCACTGATTGAAAACGTGCTACCATATCGGGATAGGGGTGCGGCCCAACAACAGAACCAATTATGTAATGAGTATCAACAGGATTGTTAATCCAATCGCGAATTGCTTCATTAGTAGCATCTTTAAGTGTTTTATTACCGCTGTAAACCGGCCTAACTTCAGCACCTAACATTTTCATTTTCTGAACATTGGGCGATTGCCGTGAAACATCCAATGCTCCCATGTAAACGACACATTGCAATCCGGCTCTGGCACAAACTGTAGCAGTAGCTACGCCATGCTGACCTGCTCCAGTTTCAGCTATAATCCGTGTTTTTCCAAGCCTTTTTGCAAGAAGTATCTGCCCAACAGTATTATTAATTTTATGGGATCCTGTGTGATTTAGATCTTCCCTTTTCAGATAAATCTTTGCGTTGAAATGATCGGAAAGACGGTTTGAATAATATAACGGCGAGGGTCTTCCGGCATAATCACGAAGTAACAGACAAAATTCCTTTCTGAAATCATCACGTTCAATAATATCAAGATAAGAATTTTGTAATTGATTGATGTTATAAAACATCATTTCAGGAATATATGCACCCCCAAAAATTCCGTAATATCCTTTATTATCAGATTGAAAGTTCATTTAATTGTGACTAATTTAATTTTTAGATAATATTTAATTGCTTTTGAGTAACCCAAACTATATTTTAATCGTTCAGCTGGCATATAAAAGTTTCTATTTTGGGAATATCTTTGATTCCTGGCTTTAGTTCAAACCCACTATTGATGTCCACTGCGTACAAAGCCTTATGACTAATACATTTAATATCCGTAACATCTCCAGGATGAATCCCACCACTAAGAATAAACGGCTTATCTCCCACGTAGTAATGGAGCTTTTCCCAATCGAATTTTAAACCTGAACCACCGCGCAAATCACTAACGGTATCAAAAAGGTAGTAATCAACAAACTGATCATAAGGTATTAAACTATCAAAATCGAATTCCGAATCGATTCCAAAAACTTTAATAATAGGAATATCCAGCTTTTTAAGTCTTTCACAATATTCGGGAAGCTCACTTCCGTGAAGTTGGATTATATCCAGCTTATACTCCCTGAACTTTTCAAGCAAATTATCAAATGGTTCATCAACAAAAACACCAACTTTATGAATAAAAACCGGAATAAGCGACAGAATTTCATTGGATATTATCTCACCAATATAACGCTTCGATTTTTGGTAAAAGATGAATCCAATGTAATCAGGTTTTAGTTTAACGAGATCTTCAATATTTGAACAATTTGACATTCCACAAACTTTTATTTTCACAGTATCTTAATATTTCAATTTTGATAAAAACTCAAAGCACGCCAAAACCGGATCTCCTGATTTCATAAAATTCTCACCCATAAGAAAGCCACTAAAGCCATTTTTACGCAGAAAACCTATTGTCTCCGGGTCATTAAGACCGCTTTCTGAGATCTTTATTGCTTTGGCAGGTAGCAAGTCGAGGAGTTTAATAGAGCGATTTATGTCCACCTTAAAATCTTTGAGATTTCGATTATTGATACCTATCATATCTGCTTCAATGTCTATTTTGTCAATCTCCGATTCATCATGCAGTTCAAGCAGTACCTCCATACCCAGCTCGTGACTTATAGAGATGAAACGGTGAATCTCTGCTTTTTCTAAAACAGAAGCAATAAGTAAAACCACATCTGCCTGCAATGATCTGGATTCATAAAGTTGGTATTCATCAATGATAAAGTCTTTTCTCAAAATCGGTGTGACAGGATTTGCTTTTCTCACTGCAAAAAAATCATATATGCTACCACCAAAAAAATGATTTTCGGTAAGTACAGATAATGCGGTAACACCTACTTCTACAAATCCTTTTGTAACTATTTCTGGCAGCACATTATCATTAATTACACCTTTTGATGGAGATCGTCTTTTAAATTCAGCAATAATTCCATTTGATCGTAAATTCACTAATTTTTCAGATAATGAAATACATGGAAAGCATCCATTTATTTTTGCTTTTATTTCCGACAATGGAAAACTCTGCTTCTGTAGAGAAATCTCCTCTCTGCGATTTGCAACAATTTTATCGAGTATAGTACTCATTGTAGAGAAATTAGTTTTGTGAAAACTTCTAACGCTTTACCTCCTAATAAAGAGGATTTTGCAGCTTCAAGACACTCCTCAATACCCTTTTCAGGGAAATAAATTGACAATGCCATAGTGGCATTAGCAATAACGACCGAATTTTGGGTCTTAGTCCCCTTACCATCAAGAATATTAACAAATATTGCGGCTGTACCTGGAACATCTCCTGATCCAGCCAGTTCTTCAGGTTTAACAACCGACATCCCAAGTTTTGATGGTGAAAATATATGTTCCGACTTATTGGTAAGAACTTTAAAATCACCTGTAAGGGAAATTTCATCATAACCATCCAGACTGTGAATAATACAGTAGTTTACATTACTCTGTTGATAAAGATAGTTATACATTCGGCATAGTTCAAGACTGAAAACTCCTACAATCTGGTTTTGTGGCCTACAGGGATTAACCATTGGACCAAGCATATTGAAAAAGGTTTTTAATTTTAAAGCACGACGAACTGGAGCTACGTTTTTCATTGCCGGATTGAAAATAGGTGCATGAAGGAAAGTGATTCCACATCTATCCAGCTCTTTACACAACCTGGCTTGATCCTTTGAAAATTTATAGCCCAGATATTCCATCACATTCGATGAGCCACAACCTGAGGAGGCGGCATAATTACCATGTTTTGCAACTGTTGCACCAGTTCCTGCAACAACAAATGCAGATAAGGTTGAGATATTAAAAGTGTCTTTCCCATCTCCTCCTGTTCCGCACAAATCAATGGTATTAAAACCTGAAAAATCAACCGGAATACAAATTTGTAATAAGGCATTCCGAAATCCTGCCAATTCATCAATGCATATTGTTCGCATATTAAAAACCGTAATAAAGGCTGCAATCTCTGCATCAGAATGTTTACCAATCGCAATATCAAGTAAAATCTCTTCTGCCTCCAGTTTCGTTAACCTTTTGTACTCGAAAAGGTAATTTAATATATCCCTCATTTTTAATAATTTATTAATTGAAATTGGTTTAACTAATAGATGTAAGCATTTTGAAATAATATTATACCCTAAGTATTTCAGTGTTTTACCCAGTTTTCAAGTATCTTTTCTCCAAGCGGAGTCAAGACAGATTCAGGATGGAATTGAACACCCTGTATATCGAAGGATCGGTGCTGGAACGACATAATTCGTCCTTCGTCATCGATGCTGGTAATCTCAAGAACCGATGGTAGTGATTTTTTTTCAACAATCCAAGAGTGATATCTTCCTGCATAAAAGATTTCAGGCATATTATCGAAAAGATACGATTTAGAAACAACTTTTATTGGGGTAGCTATTCCATGAAGAACATCGTTCATATTTTGCAAGGTTCCCCCAAAGAATTCGCCAATTGCCTGATGTCCTAAACAAACCCCTAAAATTGGTTTTTTGTCAGCATAATTTCGAATTATTGACAACATAGAGCCTGCCTCCTCTGGAAGTCCCGGACCAGGTGACAGTACAATTTTGTCAAAATAATCCAGCTCCTTTTCTGGTACTTCATCATTTCTTTTGACTACGACAACAACTCCCTCAAACTTCTTCAAAACATGAACCAGATTGTAAGTAAATGAATCGTAATTGTCTATTACTAATATTTTCATATTTTCTCTTTTATATATAAATTATCCGAAAAACTAATTGATATCCTGTGCCATAATTATTGCTTTTTTCAGGGCTGCAAGCTTGTTTCCAACTTCCTGCAATTCACTTTCCTCGTCAGATGCAGCAACAATA
Organism: uncultured Bacteroidia bacterium; assembly: GCA_903834845.1. Taxonomy (GTDB): domain Bacteria; phylum Bacteroidota; class Bacteroidia; order Bacteroidales; family Prolixibacteraceae; genus JAAFHB01. The sequence goes on from CAILKW010000020.1 coordinate 5,462, forward strand.
CCTGCTCCTGCCTGATAAAATAGAGTATTATTTTTGCTTAGGAAGGAACGGATCATAATAGCGTGGTTAAAACAATTATCGAACCCAATAAACCCGATACAACCTCCATAATAGCCCCGATTTTGATTTTCATACCTATCAATAAGTTCCATAGCCTTAAACTTTGGAGCTCCAGATAATGTACCAGCCGGAAAAGAATCACCCATCACTTGAACAAGATTAGCCCCCTCTGGCAGTATTCCAGAAACTTTAGAAACCAGATGTATTACATGGGAATAGTACTGCACTTCGCGAAATAGTTCAACCTTTACATCTGTAGCATTACGACTCAAATCATTTCGCGCCAGATCAACCAACATTACATGTTCGGCATTTTCTTTAGGATCTCTGGACAGTTTTTCAGCAATAATACGATCTTGCTCGTCATTTCCAGTTCTTCGGAAAGTACCTGCAATTGGATTAATAGAGACTTTTTGTTTGTTAATCTGAAGCTGTGCCTCCGGAGATGAACCAAAAATTCTGTAATTTCCATAGTCGAAATAAAACAGGTAGGGTGAGGGATTGATAGAACGAAGTGCACGGTAAACGTTGAAATCATCACCCAAAAAATTTTGAGCGTATTGCCTAGATAAAACTATCTGAAAGACATCGCCTCTGAAACAGTGCTCTTTCCCCTTAGCAACCATCTGTTTAAACTCTAAATCATTAATATTGGAAGTTTCCTCCTTAATTGTCTTAAAAGAAAATGTTGCAAAATTTCGACTGGTTAATAAATCTTCTATTATTTCCAAAGAAGAATATTCACCTTCAAAAAGGTTCTCGATCAACTGGATACGATTCTGAAAATGATTAATTGCAATAATGAAATGATAAAAAGCATAATGAATCTCAGGTATCGAATAGGAAGGATTCAATTGTCTATTTAACTTTATCGTCTCGAAATACTGAACACCATCGTAGCTGACATATCCAAAAAAACCGTTAACAGGAATCCCCGGCAGATAATTTGTGGCATTAAACCTTCCAAAAAACTCATTAATTTCGGTAGCGATTTGTCCAATTTTGGAAACTTCACCGCTTTCCATTATTCCATCCGGGTATTTTTTGGTGGTTTTGAATTGCTCAACCTCAATAAAAGCTTCGGGCTTTAAACATATAAAGGAATAGCTATTTTCGAGACTATGATGATCAGAACTTTCAAGCAATAGAGCATTTGGAAAAATATCTCGCATTTTAAGGTAAACACTTACAGGTGTAACCATATCGGCTAAAACCTCCTTGACATTTGTTTTAAAACTGTACTGTTTCATTATTTTAGTATTTATTTTGAATTATTAATCAAAAAAAGGCAGAAAGTGATCCGACAAGCTGCTCCATTCATGTAAAGTCAGGCAAGAAGTTTGCTGAGTCAAATAGTAAAAACAAATCCGCCAACGCGAGAACCGATTGTCTTCAGTAGTGCTTTTCACTTTTTATAATTTGTAAATTTTGTAAACGTTGAGAATAATCCACAAAAAAACCGACTTACCTGCAACAGGATAAGTCGGTTCATATTACAAAAAATACAACGTTGCCTTACCTCGTACAGAAATAAGTTTCTCCCCACCAAAGCCACATTGATTTAAAAATTGTCATCTAAAAATTATTATTCCCTGCAAAAGAAAGAAAAATATTTTAATTCACCAATTAAATTAACCTTTTTTTTATTCTTTTTAAAATAATCATCAAAAATGGGTAACAATTTTTGAATGATTCCAATTAAGCAATAAGAAGAGTAATTTGAACGATGGATTATCGTGTTGTGGAGCTTTCATAATACGTTTTCGCAAAGAGAAAGTCCCCGTTTTGTTCTTCGTTATTATGTGATCGTTCTTTGATTAATTTATTGAATATCAGATTTTGTCTGAAAATTTCTTTCTAATTTGATAGATTATGAATTAATATTCTGGTCATTTCCAAAGATGTCTCTACGAATTGTTTAATTTTGCACTATTAAAAATTTGACAATAAATCAGGGTTATCTTTTACAAATGAAAAAATATACCGATCAGGAAATTATTCAAGGTTTAAAAACAGGTGAATCTTTTGCTGTTAAATATCTGGCAAAAGACTACCTTCCAGTTATTCGGTATTTCATATCTAAAAATAATGGTAACGAGGAAGATGCAAAAGATATTTTTCAGGATGCGTTGTATATTATAATTGAAAAAATACACAATAAGGATTTTGTTCTTCAAGGGACACTATCGACATATTTGTTTGCAGTCTGCAAAAATTTATGGCTTATGGTTCTTGACAGACAAAAGGCATCAAAAAACTACGAATTGCGCCATTCAGCTGATTACGTTGATAATGATTTTACCGAAAATGCTGACCGCCTTTTCTATGAAAATATTTTCAGGCAATGTTTCGATTCAATGGACGAAGTTTCACAAAAAATACTTAAGATGTACTGGATGGAAATTTCACAAACGGAGATTGCAAACAAACTGGGATACAGTTATGGGTATGTCAGGAAAAAGAAAAGTGAATGCATGAAAGAATTAAAAAGCAAAATAATAAGTCACCCGGATTTTAAAGAATTGGAAAAAAATTTAAATATTAGGAAAACAATCAGTAAATATTATGAATAATTATACAGATTTAATACTCAGAAACCGATCAGGAGAAATGACAATAATTGAACGGGAGGAGTTTAATCATAATTTTAGTAAAAATTTTGAACTAAGAAAAGAGTTTATATTTCAAGAGACACTCGATAAGATTATGAAAAAGAGCTTATTACTTGAAGCGATTGAAAGTGATCCAAACCTAATAAAGGCTGAGATTCTTGCTCGCAAGGATATAGATAGTTATTTAAACAAAGGTGGAATAAAAGCCAACAATAATCTGATAGGTAGTTTCAATATTGAAACGGAGTTTGAATTACGCAAAAAGATCGCAAAAGCAGAGATTGAAATGATTCTTTCGGGCATTGACGAAATTTCTGAGTTTTGGGTGAAAAATTTCGAGCAGAGCAAGCCTGTATTTATGAAGGACGCTGTTTCACTACGTATATTCGAATTTGTTAAAGAATCTAAGCCATTCAGCGATACGGTCATAAAAATGCCTTCAGCGCATATTAAACTAAACAGAAAAATTATTGTTCAGTTGGCTGCTGCTGTTTTTGTACTTTCGATGTTGCTCATCGAATCATTAACTCCATCAAATTCTGGCGATTCTGTTTTCCAACGTTTTTACGAACCCCTAGAGGCCAATTCATTTAGTTTAAGAGGTTATTCTCAAGACGCAAACAAAAAACTACAGGATGGTGTGGACTACTATTTATCAAAGAATTATGAAAAGGCTGAAATCGCATTTAATGAATTACAAAAAATGAATACAAATTTACCGGAAATGCTTCTTTTCTCAGGTCTCAATCAAATGGGACTTGGTAATATCCCCGCTGCTATTACATTATTTAGTGATCTTCTTTCTTCTGAGGATCAATTTGTCCCTGAAGCTCAATGGTATCTGGGATTGTGTTATCTTAAAACGGGTGAAAACCTCAAGGCACGGTCACTAATGGAGACCATGTCTGAAACGGAAGGTATTTATAAGAAAAAGGCTCAGCTTATCCTTAAAAATCTTAACCAATAGATAATTAGCGTTGCCATCATTGAGGCAAGCAGAATCAAAGAAAAAATTGCCCATGATTCTTTCCACCAATTTTTTTTTATTGGAGAGGTGTCCCCTATCAGTGTGTATGCAGCCCAAAATCTTGGGTTTACAAAGGACGGTGATGTGTTGTTAATGTAATCCATTTTTGCTTTTCTCAACGCAGTATTCTTTGGTTCTCCTTTTGAAAGGTATCTGAAGAAATTACCCATTATTTTTGAACCTGCAATATCTTCAACTGGCCACAGGGTCTCAACAACCGAAGGAACGCCCGCGAGTACGAAGTTTCGTGCAAGACTCATAAATCCTTCACCACTATAAAGCTTACCACTTCCAGTATTACAAGCACTTAAAACGACCAATGGCGAATTTATTTTCATTTGGCCGATTTCATGATTATATAATTGATAAATACCTTTGTTTTTAATATCTGGCGTGAATATTAAACTTGATGAACCTGCGAGTAATGTGTCTAGCTCTGCATGCATGGCAAGATGAAGTATTGAACCGCTGTTCAAATATAATTTGAAATTACTAATGGTTGCCTTATCGTCTTTCAAAACATTCCCCCCAAAATTATTTAAAATGCTTTCTACCTCTTTACTATTGGATTTAAGCGACCTATATTCTTTTCCTCCAAATAAGGAACTATTTGAGTAATCTGGAGCAAAACCAATAACTTTAGGACTGTTTGTAACTCTTGCCTGATTATTCCATATCATACTGGTTGAGTAACTATAAGAAATGGCATAATCGCGAATAAGATAAGCTAATTCGGCATAATTTATTATTTTTTTCTCCATTCGGGAGGTAAGAAAAGCATCAAATGGCAAGTAAGAGATCGCATCATCAGGAATAATGATCAATTGATTTCCGGTAAAATATTTCTCAATTGGTCGTATTAATACGTTATAAGCAGAAAACAGCACATGATTCATTTTGATATAATCATCAATGTTTATTTTTCCTGCAAATTGATTGGCTGATTGCTCTTTAAAAGAAAACAGTTCGTCAGCCAAAGTGCTGTCTAATAATTCAGTATGGCAGATCAAATTTTCTTTGGTAATAACGAATCCGTACAATTTCCTACCCCCATTTTCATCCTTTTCAGAAATAACATAGTCTATCAGACTTTCCTCTGATCTTAAATTAGATTGAACCACTTCGATAGCAACAATGTTCCCCTTTTTTATTTTATCAATAAACCTAGGATAATTCTTCTCAATCTCTTCAGTTTTCTTCTCCAAAGCCCTTTTCAGATCAAATTGTTGATCTTTCCAGAAAGCAATTTTTGTAGTATCGGGAATTAGTAATGCGGATTCGTCACGTATTAGATTACTGTAGGATATTATATCCCTTTCCAAAAGCTTTTCTTTAATTCTCAATGAATCAGGAATATCATTATTAGAAAACAACTTATTTCTGGCTATCTCGTATTTTAGTTCATTCGCTTTGTATTGCTGGGTTGTCTGATAAGCCAGATACAAATATTTTCTGTCGCCAGTGAGATCGTAAATTTTTAAAGCCGTTTCAACTGCTCCAACAAAGACTTTTTTTTGCTTCTCATTAAATATCAACCTAGTTTCTTCATCTTGGTAATCAACACGAATAGAATTAGTCACTTCAATAGTAATATTAAATGTGTTCAGACTTGCCGAAAGACGATTGAGCCTTTCATTCTTTTCCTTCTCATTGTCAGCTAGAATTGCTAAAACTTCCGCCTTACGTTGAAGTACCCTTAATTGCCAAGAATTTAAAGATATATCAGTAAATAAAGGATTGGCTTCTATATTCAAATCATTAAAGTCTTTTGAGCCAGAGACTAATGCTTTTTGATAATAAATCAAGGATTTTTGATAATCCCCGATGGTCCGGTAGTAGTCCCCCATTAACTGGTAACAGTTTGACGTTAATGTATTCTTTTCACCATATTTTTTAAGACAAATATCTAATGCCCGTTGAAAGACTTTCAATGCCTTTTCATTTTCTTTATTTGCCTTTAGAAAATAACCGTATTCCAAGTAATTATTGACCAAATTAATAGAAAAATCGTTTATTTCTGATAAGGACTGGCTAATACTCAGGTTAAAATACCTATCCGCTAAGAGTTTCTTACCGATTACAGCATAGGTTTTGGCAAGTTGCAGATAAACATTGTCTTTCCCAGGCAGATTGTATTTGTCTTTTAGATATATACTTTTTTTAAATGCCGCCAATGCACTTTGGAAATCGTTAAGCTGAAAATAGATTATACCGGCGTTGAGAAATAGCGAATGAGTAGATTTCTGATTAGATAAATATTTGCCATTATTTCCTTGAACAGACCTTATCGCTTTTTCAGCATATTCCAATGCTTTAATAAAGTCGCCCTTTAATGAATAAATATTCACCTTGTTAACATAAATCCATACCAAAAAAGAGTTATCCGAGATATTGTTTTCAAGAAAGACAGATTCTGCAATATTGTAATAATTGATAGCAATATCATAGTGCCCAATATTTTTGTATGAGACCCCCAAATTGTTATTAATAGCCAGCTTTTCTTTAACTGTGAGTTGTATATTTGGCTTAAGAAGGCCAGAAAGAGCATTTATAGCCTCCAGTAAATGACCTCCTTTAACAAGCTTGCCGTAATCTAATAAAACAGTTCTCACGGTATCCTGATTATTTACCTGAGCATCTCCAACAATACTTATAAAACATAAAAGCACAAAATAAAACGGTTTTAAAACCTTCATTTCCAGAGAAAATTAAAATATATTTGTCTCTGCCAAGATACGATTTAGTAGAAAGAAAATAAGAACTTTGGATAATTAATTACAACAATTCCCAATCACATAACGGTTAGGTAAATAAGTGGAAGAATAAGTAATATTCAACAATAAAAGGCTGTATCTCTTTGAAGATACAACCCTTTTTTATTGTTTGTGACGATCAATCCTAACTCATTCTTTATCAGATTTCTTTTTTGGTTTCTTAGTTTCTACCAATACCGGAGCCGGCTGCTGAGTAAAACCCGTTGTCAATATAAGACTTGTCTTGTATGGATCAATAATTACATCATCCCCGCTTGTAGGAGGAAGTGGAGGATCACCGCCACCTCTTAAATTAATCATGTCAGAACTATTCAGATTGCAGAACTGACCATCAAAGCGGTTGTTTTTCGAAGGAAAAAATAATGTGCTTTTCATCTTTGTCGTTGTTTTTTGCGTTAAAACATATATTAATAGGAATTGTCTTTAAATTGTTACCTAAAAAACAGAGAATATTTATGCAAAAGTAAATAATATTTTTACTTAAAAGAATAAGATTCTTACAGCAATTCATAAACGGCAGCTTTCATTTAGTTTTATGGCCGCTTTTTTTTTGAAAATATAATTACAGATAAGTCATTGAGACCATATTTGGAGTAATTTTACCTCTTGAAAAATGAGCTTTAGGATAAAGCTCAGCAATAGCTTTAATCTCCGAACTTCAGATCAAAATTAATTATCGGATAAATTATGCAATTTCCTTTTTTCAAGCAACTTGATGCGATGGATTGCGGTCCGGCATGTTTGCGCATGGTGTCCAGATATTATGGACGCAGTTTTTCTTTACAACAAGTTAGGAATCTCACTTTTAACACTCGTGAGGGTGTTTCATTGCTTAGTTTGAGCGATGCCGCCGAGAATCTGGGTTTCAGAACCAGAGGTGTGCGTTTGACCTGGGATCAATTGAGAGATGAAGTTCCGCTACCTTGCATCATTCATTGGAATCAAAAACATTTTGTAATAGTGACCAAAATAACCCGTTGTGGTTTTTTTCGATTTCTAAAAGTCAAAAAACAAGAAGATGCCATACACGTAGCAGACCCGGCTCATGGATTAATTAAATATACGAAATCTGAGTTTTTAAAATGCTGGTCGCATAAAACCAACGAAGGTATTGCCTTACTTATCGAACCCGCTTCTAAGTTCTATTTCGAAGAACCTGAAATACAGACAAATAAATACAGTTTTTTATTGAGTTATTTACGACCCTATCGAAAATATATAATTCAGCTTTTCCTAGGAATGTTGACAGGAAGCTTAGTGAGTTTGATATTCCCGTTTCTTACCCAATCTATTGTTGATTATGGAATTGGAAATAGTGATCTAAGCTTTATAGGTATGGTATTGATTGCCCAGTTAGTCTTGACGTTTGGTCAGACAGCCAACGAGATGATCAGAAACTGGATCATGCTTCATGTGACTACAAGGGTAAGCATTTCGCTCATCTCCGATTTTTTGGTCAAACTCATGCGTTTACCAATATCATTTTTCGATTCCCGAATGGTGGGTGATATTATGCAACGAATGAGCGATCATAGCAGGATACAAACCTTCCTGACCAGCTCGCTTATTAATATTTTGTTTGCAGCCATTACTTTACTAATTTACACTGTAATAATGGCAACCTATCACCCCGGAATTTTGATAGTTTTCTTTGTCGGAAGTACAATGTATATTGGTTGGGTATTACTTTTCCTTGATAAGCGCAGAACTTTAGATTATAAACATTTCCAGCAAGCCTCGGCAAATCAAAGTAATATTGTTCAACTGATTACAGGAATGCAGGAAATAAAACTCAATAATTGTGAAAAACAAAAACGTTGGGAGTGGGAACGCATTCAGGCAAAATTGTATAAAATTGATATTAAGGGTCTTATTCTCAATCAGAATCAGTATATTGGTGCAGCATTTATAAATCAGACTAAAGACATCATTATCTCTTTCATGACTGCACGAGCAGTCGTGACAGGTAATATGACACTTGGCATGATGATGGCTGTCCAATATATTATAGGACAATTAAATGCACCCATTCATCTATTTATAGGTTTTTTACAATCAGCTCAAGATGCCAAAATCAGTCTTGAAAGATTAGGTGAAATCAACGAAAAAAAGGATGAAGAGAAACCAGAAGATCATAAAATTAAAGATATTCCATCAGGCAAGGATATTGTTCTAAAAAACGTTACTTTTCAATATGAAGGTCCTAGTTCACCAAAAGTACTAAAAAAGATAAATCTGGAAATTCATGCCAATAAAGTAACTGCAATAGTAGGAACTAGTGGAAGCGGAAAGAGTACTCTTATTAAACTGATTTTAGGCTTCTACAAACCTGTAAAGGGAGAAATTTTTTTGGGCGAAGTTCCTCTTGATAGTTACAGTCGGCAGGAATGGCGTAAGCATTGTGGTGTAGTAATGCAGGAGGGCTTTGTTTTCTCAGATTCAATTACCGGCAACATCGGAATTGGTAACGAATTCACAGATTTTGAAAAAATTAAGAAGGCTGTTGCAACAGCAAACATACAAAAATTTATTGAAAATCTTCCTTTAGGTTACAACACAAGAATCGGTGGTGATGGACACGGTTTAAGCACAGGGCAAAAGCAACGCATCCTGATCGCAAGGTCGGTTTATAAAAATCCTGATTACATTTTTTTTGACGAGGCTACAAATGCGCTTGATGCAAGAAATGAGTTAGTTATCATGGATAATATGAACCAATTTTTCAAAGATCGGACAGTAATTGTCGTGGCTCACCGTTTAAGTACAGTCAGAAAAGCGGATCAGATTGTTGTTTTGGAAGATGGCGAGATTGTAGAAAAAGGCACTCATATTGAATTGGTTGCAAAACAAGGTCTTTACTTTAGTCTTGTTAAAGATCAACTCGAACTTGGCAACTGATTGCTAATTACAAATAAAATGATACACTACCTGAAAGGTATTTGATTGTATATATGAATTAAATCAAGTTATATTATGCCGGATAATACAAGTTTAGAAACTCATAGCGAAGAAGTACAGGAAATAATGTCATTTATTCCTAATGGTACTATTCGCTGGGGTCTCACGATGATCTTTACAATATTTACTACATTGCTGATTGGAAGCTATTATTTTAGGTCTCCGCAAATCATTAGAGCTCCAATGGTATTGACAACTAAGAATCCTCCAGTTTCATTAATCAGTAAATCTACTGGTAAAATTGATCGGCTATTTGCTTTTGATGGACAAATTGTTGATAAGAAATTGAATATTGCATTGATCAATAATCCAACTGATTACCCACATTATTTAATACTTAAAAAAGAATTGACAGATTGTTTTCAAATTGCCAATTGGGATGACCAAGTATTTTTGTTTGATTTATCTGAACATCTCACCCTGGGAGAGCTACAATTGAGCTACGGTCCTTTCCTGAAAAGTAGGAACAATTTCAAGCATTACCTGACACAAAACTATCTTCCACAAAAGATTGCATTAATTAACAAGCAAATTGTCAAACAAGAAGAGTATTACCAGACTTTAGTCAGTCAAAAAGATATTCAACAGAATGACCTTATTTTATCCCAGAAAAGCTTCATAAGAGATTCGCTTCTATTTCAAAAACGCACAACCAGCGAAGCTGAATACGATAAATCACGGCAATTATTTCTTTCTAAAAAATCCGTCTTCATAGGTTTTGAAGCGGTGCTGAGGGAAACCGAATCTACTATTCTACAAATGCAATCCAACCGTGTGGAATTGCAGATG
>CAILKW010000021.1 GCA_903834845.1 uncultured Bacteroidia bacterium
AAGGATGGGTCTCGATAATAAGCTGATTCGCGGACTTACTGAAAAAGCAAAAGAAAATCCCAAAAGAGTTGTTTTTGCTGAGGCCAACCATATCAACATGCTTAAGGCGGCCCAAGTCGCCCGTGCAGAAGGAATTTGTATTCCTGTTCTTCTGGGAAACGAGGAGAGAATCGAGAAAATTATTACTGAAAATTCGATAGAACTTGATGGGGTTGAGATAGTCAATTTACGCCACGATAGCGAAGAGGCCAATCGTCAGAGATATGCTCGAATGCTAACTGCCAAGAGAAATCGTGAAGGGATGACCTATGACGAAGCTTATGAAAAGATGTTCGACCGAAACTATTTCGGCATGATGATGGTTGAAGCTGGAGATGCTGATGCCTTTATAACTGGTGTTTATACAAAATATACTGATGCAATAATTCCGGCTATCGAAATTGTAGGAATGCGCGAAGGTCTTACGCATACAGGCGGTTTGAATATTGTAAATACCAAACTTGGAACTTTTTTCTTTGCAGATACTCTGGTAAATCATCACCCATCTAAAGAGACACTCATTGACATTGCAAAACTTACTTATGAAGCGGCAAAGCTCTTTAACACAAATCCGGTAATGGCAATGCTCTCATATTCAAATTTTGGTGAACGCAATTTGGGAAGTCCCGCTATGGTTCACGAAGCTATTGATTTTATCCATAAGAATTATCCATATATGTTGATTGATGGCGAAATGCAGGTCAATTTTGCCTTGGATAAGGAGCTTCGTCACGAGAAATTCCCCTTCTCAAAAATTGACGGAATGAATGTCAATACTCTGATATTTCCCAATCTTAGCTCAGCAAATATATCTTATAAACTAATGTTGGAAATTGGGATGAGCGAAACAATCGGTCCGATTCTATTAGGGTTAAACAAGCCTATTCATATTTTGAATGTGGAAAGTTCGGTAAGAGATATTCTGAATATGGTTACAATTGCTGTTATCGATGCTCAGGTAGAAGAGCAAAAGAGTAAACAGATTATAGTTTAAAGTCTTTTTATAGATTTCTGGCAAACTTTTTGATTGAGTTTATGGAAATGAATAAAATCATAAGCCATGAAAAATATTACTCAATACAGTCTGTTTGGTTTAAATCTTTTGACATGTTTGATTATGGCTGTTATTATGGTTTTGTCGCTCCAAAGTAACGCTCAGACAGATAACAGAAATCGCCTAATGCAAATGATTGAAGACGATCCAACTACTATTGATGCAATTGCCGGGTATGACGAAAAATTACAAAGTCATATCCTGATTGTTTCACAAACTCCCGAGGTATTTGGCAAAATTGAAGAGTTACAAAAGAAATCACAAAATAAGTTTAGATCAATTATTCAAAACTTCGACCGCGATACCCAATCTGCTTTTTACGAATTGGCTCGTTATCCGAATCTGGTAAACGATTTGGTTAATCAGTCAAGACCATCCCCTTCGGAAGTCAATCGTATTGTATCAAAATATCCCGAAGATATTCACGAGATAACTATGAACTACGCGCTCAGGTATTTCGAAGTACTTGTGCGAATAGATCGGTTAAACGCAGAAACAGACAACGCTTTTCAATTTTTTCTAAAGCCTTACAATCAGAAAACCCGTGAAAGTGTATATGAATTGTTGGCTTACCCCGAAATAGTTTCTGTTCTGGTTCAGGACAGGGTTTTTACAACCTTACTTGGAGTAATTTACAGCGAGGATTCCGACTGGATTGTACGCAGGCTGTACCAGATTTCGCAGCAACTTGCCGAACAAAGTAAAACAGACTTGGAGACTTATAAGAATCAGATACAAAGCGATCCTCAAGCTTACAATGAAATGCTTGAAGCATCGGAAAGGTTTGCCGCAGAAAATAACCAATCAAGGTATTCCGAAAGATTATCAAATCCAATTATAGAATTGAAAGTGATAAACAATTATCCCTATTGGTTTGGATACCCATACTGGTATTCAAGTCCTTACTGGCGACCACTTCCATATTATTACCATACAGGTTTTTATAGAAATCATTTCGGTAATGTTGTTTTTTTAGGACTGCCTTCGAACCATTTTATGCACTGGAAATCTTTCTTCCATCCAACGTTATTTCCGCACCTTTCATACAATTATTATAGTTATTACCAGAAACATTATTTTGATCGGAATAACGACAAGCACAGGCCGGTTTCGAGTCATGGTTTTTATAAATCAATTGAAGCAAATGTGATTAACAATCCACACGTAAACAATTCCACTCTTGAAAAAATTGACCATCAGAGAGGCAATAATATTGTGCATCAACCCAATACTACAGTTTCAGGATCAATTAACAGGGGTTCATCATATAGTCCCAGACAAAATGAAGCGGCAAGATCAATAGTAAAACCCATTCAATCCGAAAGTTCTGTAAATCGCAGAGGTACAGTCCCTAATCGAGAAGTTACCAAAAGTGGAACTTTGGGAACCTCGACTCCTAACGTATTATCAACTAAACCAGCGCCAAAACGAACCTCGTCAAATAATGCTGTGAACAGACCGGCTGAATCACAAAAATCTATAACCCGTCAGGTAAGCAGCAAACCAACATCTGTGCAAACTGAAAAATCGGTTTCTAAAACTGAAAGTACATCTGCTCCTATAAGAAAAAAAATACAGGCGACTACTACACAATCACCAAGCAGATATGTAAAGCGCGAAATAAAACAACCAACCCAAGCTCCTGCAGTTACCAGATCAGTTAGTGAATCAGGTTCTTCTGCACGATCTAAAACTTCTGAGAGTCCCCAAACTCAAAAGGAATTGGGAAGACGCAGATAAGATATTGTCTGTGAAATATATGGCGAAGTACTGATTTAAATATATTGTTTAATTAAAATTTTTTAACCATGAAAAGTAAATTTTTAAAAATGTTTTTGCCGGCTATGTTTGTGATTGTTATGGCCGGTTGTACCGGAATCAAGGTAAGTTCCGATTTTGACCGCAAAGCTGATTTTTCCAAATACAAAACATTTAATTTCAGCAAAGAGGTTGATAAGGTGACGTTGAATGACTTAAACCGCCGCAGATTGAAGGATGCAATCACTAAAGAGATGGAAGCAAAGGGTTATGAGACTTCAACTACACCCGATGTACTGGTAAATGCGTTCGTAAAAGGCCAAACCAAATATACTGCAACGGCAAATACAAGTTCTTTTGGGGGGCCTTTTATGTACTATCGGGGATGGGGCTCATCCAGCACCTATGTTGATGTTAATAAGTCAATTGAAGGAACTCTTTTTATTGATCTGATTGACGTTCAGGAGAAAAAAATGATATGGGAGGGTGTGGCTGAAGGTTTGGTAAATCCACGTACCGAAACCAGAGAAGACCAAATAAACAGCGTGGTAAAATTGATATTTACGAATTTCCCAAGATAGAAGGCATGTATTTTATAAATGAAAAGGGCCGGATACAAATACCGGCCTTTTTTATGTTTTTATCATTTTGAATCAATAATGTGCTTTAATTTCCTAATTTTGCAGCTCTTTAATTTAATATATCATGACTGAAAAGAAACTTCCTTTTACAAAAGAAGTAATCGAAAAAATAATCGAAAAGTACCCTACACCCTTTCATATTTACGATGAAAAAGGGATTCGTGCTTATGCCAAAAGGTTTTTAAAAGCATTTTCCTGGAACGAAGGATTCAAAGAGTACTTTGCCATTAAAGCAACACCAAATCCTTATCTGATGAAAATTCTTCGTAATGAGGGTTTTGGAATTGACTGTAGCTCAATTGCCGAACTTGAACTTGCTGAAAAGATTGGGATGCGAGGCGAAGAGATAATGTTTACATCGAACGACACACCCGCAATTGAATATCAAAAAGCAGTTGAATTAGGAGCCATAATCAATCTTGATGACATTGCTCATATCCAATATCTTGACGAAAATGTTGGTCTTCCTGAGTTAGTATGTTGCCGATATAATCCCGGATCATTAAAAGAAGGAAACGCTATTATTGGTCACCCCGAAGAAGCAAAATACGGTTTTACAAGAAGTCAACTTTTCGAGGGATACCAATTGCTTATTGACAAAGGGGTAAAGCGTTTTGGAATCCACACCATGGTGGCTTCTAACGAACTTGATAAAGACTACTTTGCAGGAACAGCACAGATACTTTTCGAACTGATTGCCGATATTTCGAAAAAATTAAATATTTCATTTGAATTTGCAAATCTTGGTGGTGGAATAGGAATTCCTTATAAGCCTGATCAAATTGAGGTTAACCTTGAAAAGATGAGCGAAAGAATCAAAACTAATTACGATAAGTATATTCTTGGCAATGGTTTAAAGCCGCTTAAACTTTACTTTGAATCGGGGCGTGCCATCACCGGACCTTATGGTTATCTTGTGAGTAAAGTACTGCATATCAAAAATACATATAAAAAATATGCCGGTCTTGATTCATGTATGGCAAATCTGATGCGACCTGCTCTTTATGGCTCTTATCATCACATTTCCGTGCCGGGCAAAGAAGATGTTGTAACGAAGATAATGTACGATGTAACAGGATCACTATGCGAAAACAATGATAAATTTGCCATAAACAGGGTTTTACCTAAATTGGCTTCAGGCGATATTATTGTTATTCATGATACAGGTGCCCATGGACATTCAATGGGTTTTAATTATAACGGGAAGCTTAGGTCAGCTGAATTACTTCTTCGCGAAGATGGGGAAGTCGTGCAAATACGGCGAGCCGAAACAATGGATGATTATTTTGCAACTCTTGATTTCAATGGAGTTACTGGTTTTAAAGTTTAATAAATATGAAATAATTTTATCCGCGGCATTATGCTTTTCAGTTTTACCAATGATATAATTAAAGCAGTTGAGGTGCTTAGGTCAGGAGGAATAATCCTTTACCCTACCGATACTATTTGGGGAATAGGTTGCGATGCTACGAATGTAACAGCAGTTAAACGTATTTATGAGATTAAGCAACGACAAGATACTAAAAGTATGCTCGTTTTAATGGAGAATCCCAATTTACTAAACTCATATATTGGTGAAGTGCCTGAGATAGCTCGGGAATTAATAGAGGTAGCCGATACCCCGTTGACAATAATATATCCGGGTGCTAAAAATCTTGCATCTAACTTGTTAGCCAATGATGGAAGCATAGGAATACGAATTACAAACGAACCATTTACCCAGCAACTTATTCAAAGATTCCGAAAACCAATAGTTTCTACTTCAGCAAATATATCCGGACAAAAAACGCCCCATAATTTTGCGGAAATCACCGAGGATATAAAGAAATCTGTTGACTATATTGTGGAATATCGTCAGGATGACCTAACCAAGTCAAAACCGTCAGGCATCATAAAATTAGGTGTTGGAGGTCAAATCGAAATTATCAGAAAATAGAGACAAAATCTTCTATTACTCCCTAATATCAGACCTCCAAGACCTATAATTGATTATCAGCAACTTATGATATAGTTGTCGTAGAATAAAAATCCTTATTTTTGTTGCCATGGGACAACTATTACTACCACTATTTTCTACCGATACCCGAATGATAACCCCTACCTT
>CAILKW010000022.1 GCA_903834845.1 uncultured Bacteroidia bacterium
AATTTATAGGAAAAAATACTATTATATTAGCATAATAAAAAATGGAAGTCTAAAAAGGATAAATCCTAAAGAATAATGAACATATCCACTCAGATTTTTTACAGTAAACTCAAAAACTGTGTAGTTTTCTTAGATGCACTAATTAGTAATTATTTATAAACTCATTAATATGTACAACGCTGTGATTTTAATAGTTGACGACGAACAGACTTATTTGGATACAATAGCCGAAACTCTTAAAGAAAAAGATTTCAAGATAGTGCAGGCTTTTAATGGCAAAATGGGTTTAATGTTGGCTAAAAAGTTTATGCCCGACATAATCATTGTTGACTGGGAAATGCCCGAAATGAATGGTATTGAAATGATACATGAATTGAAAAAAGAGGAAGTGACCAAAGATATTCCGATAATTATGTGTACGGGAATCATGACTTCCTCCAAAAATCTTGATACAGCATTGCAGGCCGGAGCGGTTGACTATATTCGAAAACCGGTGGAGCCAATAGAATTGACTGCCCGTATCAACTCGGCCTTGAATATGGCAAGTGCTTTTAAGGAAATAAAAAACCGCAATGAGCAAATTGAATTACAAAAGCTTAATATTGAACAGAAAAACAAAGAGCTTATAGAAATCAATGGTACAAAAGACAGATTATTTTCCATTATTGCACACGATTTACGAGGTCCGATTGGTAGTTTCAGATCATTTATGGAAATATTGAGTTCTGATTATGATTTATCAGATAAAGAACAACTTACAGAAATCTTTGGGATGTTGAAGAAGTCATCTAATGCAACTTACGAACTTTTGGAAAACCTTCTATCGTGGGCAAAATCGCAACGAAATGAAATAGCATTCCAACCTTCAAAAATAGAACTTCAAAACCTCATCAAAACTATAATTGATTTATTTGTGGAATTAACCCAAAATAAGCAAATTAAAATAACATTGGATGTTCCTGAAAATATTTTGGTATTCGCAGATAGTAATATGTTAATGACAGTATTACGTAATTTGGTTTCAAATGCAATAAAATTTACTCCAAACGGAAAAAATATCCTTATTCTTGCTGAAACAATTAAGCATGAATGTACTATTACAATAAAAGATGAGGGTGTTGGAATCAAACCAGAAGACAATTCAAAGCTTTTTAAAAATGAAATACATTTTTCTACTTATGGAACCAATAGGGAAAAAGGCAGTGGGTTAGGTCTGCTATTATGCAAAGATTTCATCGAAAAACATGGCGGTAAAATTTGGGTAGAAAGCGTATTTGGGAAAGGAAGTGATTTTAAATTTACTATACCCATACATGATGAATTATAGTATTGAGCATTAAAGAGCAAATTCATTTTATATCTATTCCTCCTTTGGCGTTAGTTGCTGAACAATTTTAAATTCAGAAAGAAATTCCCCGGCAATCACCCTTAAAACTGTATAAACAGGGATACCCAGAATCATACCCGGAATTCCTGCAATGCTTCCGGCCATAAGAATAACAAAAAATACCTCAAGAGCGTGCGCCCTTATACTGTTTGAGTAAATGACGGTCTGGAAAATCATATTGTCAACAAACTGAACAACTAATACCACCACAAGCATCCAAAACATCAACGGAAGTGTGACTTCGGTGAAATTAGAATTAAGATTATTTGCCACTGCCACAACAAGTCCGAATAAACCACCAATCCAAGGCCCGATATAAGGTATTACATTAAGAATTCCGGCAAAAACTCCCACAACTACTGCATGTCCAAATCCCAAACCTGCAATAGAATACCCTAACACTGATAAAATCATTACCCCAAGCACCTGGAGCAACATTCCAATCAGATATCTTTTCAGCAGAATCGCAACCTTATCCATCACAGCTGAAACTCGTGATTCAAATTTCACAGGAGCCAAGACGAGGAGCCAGTTTTCAAAAAGATCTTCCTCTTTAAGAAAAAAGTAAAGTATAAAAGAAACCGAGAAGATCATCAGAAAGAAGTTTCCGAATGCAGTGGCTACCGAACCGAAAAAGTGGCTTACCTCACCCACATTAAGAAATCCTTTCAGTTGATTTTCGAGATATGATTGAAGGTTGCCACCTTCGGGAATATTAGGAGCAAATTGAGGAAAACTTATCTTTAACTGAGCTAAAGCATCGTTTAGATAAGTGATCACATCCTGAACATTGATAGTTGAAAGCTGATCAACTTCTGATACCACAAGCGGTATTAAAAAACCAAAAAAGCAAATCAATACAAACCAAAGAGTAAACAAAGTAAGGAAAGCAGCTGCGGATTTCCCGATTTGAAACCTTCGGTATTTTATTTTCTGAAACTTTTGAACCAGAGGACGACCAACAAGGGACAAAACAGCTGCGATAAGAATATAGGTGACGATGTAGCTGAAATAGTACACCAAAAATCCAAAGAGTATGACTGCCAAAGCAACAATTATGTTTTTAATTCTCTGATCCATGATTACTGAAAATTAGTTTATCAAACATACAATAAAAAAGTATTACTTGATTATCCGATTCTTTTTAAATTTGCACTATGACAAATCAGAAAAATCATCAACTGATTGCCGAACGGCTTGGCATCAGCATAAGGCAAATAGCTAATACAATTGCGCTACTCGATGAAGGGGCAACGATTCCATTTATTTCGCGATACAGGAAAGAAATGACTGGTAGTCTTGATGAAGTTGCCATAGCGAATATCAAAGAGACGAAAGAACAACTTGATGAGCTCGACAAACGAAAAGAGACCATAATAAAGACAATCAGTGAGATGGAGTTGCTTACACCCGAATTGCAATCGAAAATTGAACTCTGTTACAATCTGAATGAACTTGAGGATATCTACCTTCCATTTAAACCCAAAAGACGTACACGCGCAACAGTAGCACGCGAGAAAGGACTTGAACCGCTCGCAATGATAATTTTTAAGCAGATGGAAACAGACCCTGAAAATCGCGCTGTCAGGTTTCTAAATGATTCAGTGCCCGATATCGCAGAAGCACTTGCAGGGGCAAGGGACATAATTGCCGAATTGATTAATGAAAATCAAAATGCACGAAATATTATTCGTAACCTTTTTTCGCGTGAGGCTGTGATTTCATCACGGGTTGCGAAAGGGAAAGAGGAAGCGGGGATTAAATACAGTGATTATTTCAATTCAAGTGAGCCGCTCAAGCGCTGTCCTTCTCATCGCTTATTGGCAATGCGAAGAGGTGAGAAGGAGGGCTTCCTAAAATTGGGTATTGCTCCTGAAGAAGAGAAAAGTATAGCTG
The DNA here is from genome assembly GCA_903834845.1 of uncultured Bacteroidia bacterium. Taxonomy (GTDB): domain Bacteria; phylum Bacteroidota; class Bacteroidia; order Bacteroidales; family Prolixibacteraceae; genus JAAFHB01. The sequence continues at coordinate 3,284 of CAILKW010000022.1, forward strand.
CTTTGGATCATTATTTTGTGAAAAGCCGAAATAACAGCAGTTTGCACGTATCACTTGCAATAAAAGATTGCTACAAAAGACTTCTTGCCCCTGCCATCGAAACAGAATTTTTTGGCTCAGCTAAATGCCTAGCAGATGCTGAGGCAATCAAAGTTTTTGCCGAAAACCTCAGGCAGTTGCTTCTTGCTCCGCCACTCGGACAGAAACGGGTTCTGGCAATCGATCCGGGTTATAAATCTGGTTGTAAGGTTGTTTGTCTTGATGCTCAGGGGAATTTGGTTCATAACGAAACAATTTATCCTCATCAGCCTCAGTCGGAGGTGGGCCAATCCATCCGTAAGGTTTCCTCGCTTGTGAGTACATATAAAATTGAAGCAATTGCCATTGGTGACGGCACAGCCAGTCGGGAGACCGAGGCTTTTATTAAAAAAATAAGTTTTGACCGTACTCTTCAGGTATTCGTAGTGAGCGAAGATGGTGCTTCGATATATTCGGCCTCGAAAGTTGCTCGTGACGAGTTTCCTCAATACGATGTTACTGTGCGGGGAGCTGTCTCAATTGGTCGCCGACTGATGGATCCCCTTGCGGAATTAGTGAAGATTGAAGCCAAATCTATTGGAGTAGGACAATATCAACACGATGTAGATCAAAAACTGCTTCAGAAGGGTCTTGATATGGTTGTGGAATCGTGTGTAAACCTTGTAGGTGTAAACGTCAATACGGCAAGCGGTCATCTTCTCAACTTTGTTTCGGGACTGGGTCCGTTACTGGCTCAGAATATTGTAAACTATCGAAAAGAAAACGGGCCGTTTAAATCGCGTACTGATCTGATGAATGTTACAAGAATGGGACTAAAAACATTCGAGCAGAGTGCAGGGTTTTTAAGAATTCCGGGTGGTGCCAATCCACTTGATAACTCAGCAGTGCATCCCGAAAGGTATTCGCTTGTTAGCAAAATCGCTGCTGACAGGAAATGCAAAGTCGAAGAACTTATTGGTTTGGTAAATCTTAGGTCTGAAATTATTTTGGAAAAATACTTGAGTGACGAGGTTGGTCTTCCTACCTTGAATGATATTCTGGCAGAACTTGCTAAACCGGGTCTTGATCCGCGGACAGGCATCAAGGTATTCGAGTTTTCGGATGGAGTTTACGCAATGAAAGACTTGCAAATTGGCATGGTACTTCCCGGAATTGTTACGAATATAACACGGTTCGGAGCTTTTGTTGATGTTGGTGTAAAGCAGGATGGATTGGTGCATATCAGTGAGTTGGCCAACCGTTTTGTGAGTGATCCGGCAGAAATAGTTAAGCTCCATCAGCATGTAAAAGTGAAAGTACTTGAAGTTGATATTCCACGGAAAAGGATTGCATTTTCAATGAAACAAGCTGAATAACAATAGTTTTTCTATATATTACTATCTCTGCGCTTAAGAATATTTTTCAGGATTAATTTTAAAAACCATTTATAAATACATATAAAAAATGATTACAACTTCGGTCAGTCAGAAACTCTCACTTCGCGAAAAGATTGGATACGGTTTTGGTGATGCAGCTTCGTCTATGTTCTGGAAACTTTTCTCGATGTACCTGATGTTTTATTATACCGACATTTTCGGAATTCCGGCAGCTGTTGTTGGAACAATGTTCCTTGTTACCCGGATTTGGGATGCTGCCTTTGATCCATTTGTCGGAATTCTGGCTGACCGTACCGAAACACGTTGGGGCAAATTTCGTCCTTATCTGCTTTGGATGATGATTCCCTTTGGAATTATTGGGGTGATCACCTTTACAACACCCTCTTTGGGCTTAACTGGGAAAATTATTTATGCCTACATCACATATTCTTTAATGATGATGATCTATTCGATGATCAATGTTCCCTACGCATCATTGCTTGGAGTGATGTCTGCCGATGGAAAAGAGAGAACTACGCTGGCAACATTCCGTTTTATTTTTGCTTTTGGTGGCAGCTTACTTGTTTTAGCTGCAGCCGAACCTTTGGTTGATATTTTCAGTCGTTTTGGAAAAAATGGAGTTGATCTTTCGTTAGGGTGGCAACTTGCAGCTGTTGTTTTCGCAATAATAGCAATTATTTTCTTTTGGTTTACATTCTCATGGACAAGGGAGAGAATAAAACCATTCACAAAAAAAACCTCTTTAAAACACGATCTGAAAGATTTACTTGGCAATTACCCGTGGTTTATACTTTTAGGAGCAGGCATAGCAGCCATATTTTTCAATTCAATACGAGATGGCGCAGCTATATACTATTTCAAATACTACGTTCAGGGACAGAGTGCTTTCACTATAGATGCCATAAAACTAACCATCACCCTGAGCAGTTTATATTTTGTTTTAGGACAGGCAGCAAATATTGTTGGGGTGGTAATAGCAAAACCTATCTCGGATAAAATTGGGAAAAGAAGTACTTTCTTAATGGCGATGGTTTTAGCATCTGTATTCAGCGTGTTTTTTTACTGGCTTGATAAAGAACATACTACATTGATTTTTGTATTTCAGTTTATTATCAGTATTTGTGCCGGAATCATTTTCCCTCTTTTATGGGCTATGTACGCAGATACTGCTGATTACTCAGAGTGGAAAACCGGAAGACGCGCTACAGGACTTGTATTTTCGGCCTCTTCCATGTCACAAAAATTCGGGTGGACAATTGGTGGTGCTTTAGCAGGTTGGTTACTTGGATATTACGGATTCCATGCAAATGTTGAGCAAACTCCTGAGGTTCAGACTGGAATCCGCATGATGCTTAGCTTTATCCCTGCAGTCGGAACTGCTCTTTCTGTGTTCTTTATTTTTCTATATCCGTTGAACGAAAAGTTGATGAGTAGAATTGAGAATGAACTCGCTGACCGCCGTTTAAATGCCCAAATTGATTAGTCTGTTCAAGAGTAAAAAAATTTCCCGACATTACGTGCGGGAAATTTTATTTTTATTTTTGCTGCAAATCCTATATTGTACTATCTCAAATACAAGAGTTCAGTTTTACAGTTTTACTCAAGCCTAAACTTTTCTGAGAATAATTGCAATCCCGTTTTTATTCTTTAAATCAAAATTAAGGAGGCTTGCTGATGTAACAATCTGTTTTACAATTCTCACCTTTGTTGAAGTATCCATCGAAGAATCGTCATTATAGATTGTTGCCTCATATTTTGCCTTTTTATCCAAAAACTTTAAGCTGAGTTTTAAACTCCGGGGCAGATCGGTCAAGGATCCTAAAAACCAATTCTCACCACTTTTTCTTGCCATTGTACCATATTCCCCAATCTTCCCTTCAATAACTTTTGTTTCATCCCAAACTGTTGGCAGAGCATCGTAAAAAGAGAGATCAGCAATTTCGGGTATAAAAGGATTAGTCTGACCTGCACCACCTTTGTTGCGCGGAGAATTATCGGGGCGATCGTACCAATAAATGAACTGCCAGGGACTATAAATACATATCGCTTTAGCCATTTGAGATACGTGCGACCCCATCTTTTCGTCAACACGCGGAGCAAAATAACAATTGGTATGGTCACCCGCGCCAGCTAACATGCGAGTAAACATCGTAATTAAAACGTGCTGATTATCTGGACTTTCCTCATCACCTCTGATTCCTTCCTGCGTAAGCAGATTTGGATAAGTTCGCGAATAACCTGTAGGACGGTATTCATCATGAATATCGAGCATCAGCCGATGTTCTGCAGCTTTACGAATTGCCTCATGTAACCATGAGGTATTTTTTTGTGATCCGACATCAACAAAACCATACTTTACACCTTTTACACCCCAAGATTGATAAAGCGAAAGAATGGTATCAAGTTGTTGAGATAAGGCCCTTTGATTCACATATAGAATAATTCCAATACCTTTATCTTTAGCATATTTGATCACTTCCTGAAGTTCGAGAGGGCCGGGTGAACGCGAAGGATCAACATTCACCGACCTTGCATCAGAAGCATTATTGTACTCACTTCCATACCATCCTGCATCAAATTCAACATAAGAGATGTTGTGTCGCACTGCAAAATCTACACAAGCTTTGCCACCCACAGTTGTTAACGTTACTTCCCGGATTACCTTGCCCGGTTTGATCCACGAAGCATCAGCGATTTTTGAAGGTTCATTCAGATTTAATATAAAACTGTTTTGTTCGAGTAACTTAGACGGTGAATCGGCAATCATCACATAACGCCAGGGTGTAGAAAACGTAGCTTTATATTCCGCTTTCCCTTCGATAGCAGCCAAAATCAACAGCGAGTCATTCTCTGAACGATCAAATTTCATTCTTGCATTATCGGTAAGTGCAGCTTCTCCAAGGGCTATATACAGCTTTTCAGCCATTTCGATAACATAAGGTCGCTCGCACCCTTTGCCGGTTTTGCTTATCGAACCTTTAAAATACTTTGCCTGAGCGCGGTATGCAATCCAAGAGGTATAATCCTTTTCGAACCGAAATCCTGTTAATTCTTGCGTAATCGTCACAGGCTGTTCAGATGCAACAACATATCTGAATGCAACCCCTTCATTATAGGCCCGCACAATGACAGAAAAGCTTCTGAAAGGAGCCTTTGATTCTTTAAAATTTAAAGTCGTTTCGTTAAAATGATTAGAGTACCGATTTTTCTCACCATATACCGGTTTCCATGGTTCATCAACCTCTCTTTTTTGTGTTGAAATAAGCAGCAAATTGTTACTCAGAGGCAACTGATTTTCGAAAGCTAATCCGAGCGGCGAATCGGCAATGATAATAATACCTTGTTTTTCAATCGAATAAAATAAAGAATTGTTCTTTTCAGGATTCAGCTTGACGATTAGAAAATTTTTCTTATCAGGACTTTGAGTTTTTACCTCAGTGCCGTAAGAACAGAAAGCACATAAAAACAGAGACGCAAAAATCGGAAGGAGAATTTTCATGACGAAAATAAATTTGGTGAAAGTTCAAATTTACATAAAACCAGACCTAAAAACAAATTATAATTAGCTTCCGGCAAGAATTATTAATCCAAGTCCTCCCACAAAAAGTAAAAACATGAGTGTCAACAAGGTATTTACCCCTTTTGGAGAGTTTTTAAATTCTTTCCAGATGAATACACCCCAAAGTGCAGCGATAAGTGTAGCCCCTTGACCAAGACCATAAGAAATAGCAAATCCTGCTTTACCGGCAGCAATAATACTCAATGCCATCCCTACACACCAGATCATACCGCCTAAAATTCCTGTGAAATGCTCTTTGAGATTACCCTTAAAATATTGTGAATAAGTAACTGGTGATCCTTCAAAAGGTTTTTTCATCAAAATGGTGTTGAAAAGAAAGTTGCTCAGTAATATTCCTATCGAAAAGATAAACACAGCAGAATATGGAGTCAACATTCCTGTTTCAGGACTTTCCTGATTTGCTGCCATTGAACCTGCTACAAAACGGTAGAACAACGCCATCAAAACGCCACCAACCACAGAAATAACAATTCCTTTAGCAGGAACTTTTTTGCTTTGTGATGCTTTTTTGCGATAAGCCAAGGCATCAATAACAATTGCAAGTCCGACAAGAGCTACACCACTAAATAGCTGAAGCGCATTCCCTTGAGGGGCGGCAAAGTAGTTTATAATAACCCCCAGCACCAGAGCAATTCCGATACCAACAGGAAAAGCAACCGACATTCCAGCAATAGAAATAGCAGCGGCAATCAGGATATTAGCCAGATTGAAAATGATTCCACCGGCCAATGCACTTGAGATACTTGACCACTGTGCCTGCTGAAGATTTTCAATAAATCCCATCCCTTTACTACCCGAACTTCCAAGAGTAAAACCTAAAATCGCCGAAAAAAGCAGAATTCCAAGGACATAGTCCCAGTAAAACAATTCGAAGCGCCAGGTTTTGGCTGCCAATTTCTGGGTATTCGCCCACGACCCCCAACACAACATCGTAATCACAGTCAGGATTACAGCAACGGTATAACTTTCAACGATGTACATGATATTTATTTTAAAAAATGTAAAATCAATAATTAAAAATTTGCAACACAAAATCGGCAATTATTTTTTTATTAATCTCTTAATGATTCACTACAACCCTTATTGTAAAGTTATAGGTTCGTGCATCATATAGTTTTCAATCAGCTCAGATAATGCCTGAGGTGACTTTTTGAAAACAAGATAAGTGTGTCTGCCATCTTCACGATTAATCCAACGGTTAAAACCTGATGGCTCTGCAATCATCTCTCCTCTAACCTCATCAAATGCAAATTTTGGCCCTTGAACAGCGGTTAAAACTGCTGTCTGATCCCAACTCATACGACCGTTTCTATCTTCTTTGGAAAAAGGAATAGCTATACCGAAAGCCATAGCAGCCGGACTTTTTAAACCCCGCGTAATCAACTTTTTTCCTGTGAATATTTTCATGCCAATCTCAAAACCGCTTAGAATAACAGGTGTTGGCCAGTGATCGAAAACATACTTCGATGATGTTGAATCTTCCTTCACATTAAACTCCCAGCCTTCAGGGAATTTCCCTGCCATAGACACTAATTTTTTCACTTTCTTAGTTACCAGATCATTCCCGTTTAAGGGTGATAAAGAGTCTGGTTGAGAGAGTAACAGATCATTCAAATTGGTCAGGAAACCGACCGTCACGATCACTACTGATGTATCAGGTTGTGCTGCAAGAATTTTACGGTAAAGTAAAACAGCATTATATGCCTGGGCAGTTGAGTCTATTTTATGGGGAAAATGTGAAAAGAGAGAATCAGTCCAATGTTGACTGCATCCAATGTTTACGCCGTGGGTTTTTGGTGATCCTACCGGAATTAAAGGGCGACCATAATATGTATTGATCACATCCAGACATGGTGCAACAAGTGAATATCTATTTGAAGCCATTGTTGCCAAAATCTCCGCCTTTCCGCTATCGGCAAAAGCATGTAACATTGTTAAAGCACCAACATCATCATAGTCGGGACCCATGTCGCTGTCGAAGATGATTTTTACAGGCTCAACAGATGTCTTTTTGATATCGTGACATGCAAACAAAAGTATCAGACAAAATGACGAGAATAAACCGGTTTTTAATTTTATGTCCATCATTTTTGAAATGAATATTTGTAATTCTCATTTTTCTTAGAGGCAGTTTTGAAAACTATCGCATTGGTCAGATAGAGATTAGCTGCCAGAGCTTCAGGTCTTTTCTCCCCTTTTATTACAACTTTAATCGTATGTTTTCCTTGGGAAAGATTAGTGATATGGTACAAATTCATATTAGTATGGGTCTGATTTGAAAAACCAAAATAACCGTCTATAGTTCGTTTTAGTTCCCCGTCAACAAAAATATCGGCTTTACCGCAATCTTTAAACCAATTTCCGGAAATTGAAACACCGGTTCCTTCAAAATTAAATATTGCCTCATCACCGGCATTTGCACTAAATTTTGCCTGGTCGTTTTTTTGTTTGTAGGTTGTCCATTTACCTTTGAACTCCCAGCCATTTTTATCGAATACACTAACATGGCGATCAAAAACCAGTTTTGGGAATGACACTTCAATGGCAAAAGGTTGCGGAACTTGAACTTTAATCTTTAATTCAGAGTCAGTTGCAGAACCTCCATTCTGGATAGAAAGCTCTTTAGCATATTTCATAGTTTGGTTCACAGCCTTATTAAATGAATAGCTGGTATTGATAAATAAGGAATCACCAATTGCCTGAACAGCTACACGGTAGGCTTGTGGTAATCCGCTGAAACCTTTGACAACACCAAGAACAGCCATAGCATTTGACGGATTGCAATCAGAATCTTGTCCGCAACGCGTAGCTATTTCCATCGTTTTCAGGGGGTCGCTATCTCCGTAGAGTAAACCCATTACAATATATGCTCCATTCAGTTTGGCATCTATGTTAAATGAATCGCCAGCTCCACAAATATGGTCACTTCCCCATTTTGCCTCCAGTTCGCTCCACGCTGCCCTCCAGTCGGTTGGATAGTTTTTGTGCAGGATAATAATATCATTTACTATTTTATAATAGTCGCTTTCTGCAGGAATGGAGAGGAGAGCTTTTTCAATTAGTTTAAGAATATCACTTTCAAAATATGCTTCAGAATAGAGTGCTCCAACAAAAACTCCTCCATAAACTCCATCTCCATAATTCATAATATGACCGATTTTATCGGCGATCTTATTGGCCGTTTGTGGCATTCCCGGGCACATGAATCCAATATAATCAGCCTCAATTTGAAAGTCAATGTCGTCAGCATGAAGATTATAATCAGGATGTCCCGATTGTGGCGGGAAAATGCTGTCGAAATAGTTTTTACGACCTTGTACATTGGCATGCCAAAGATGGTAACCTGCTTTGGCAAACAGTTCCTGAAATTTTTTTGCAGGAGCATCAATTCCGAACTGATCCATTGTCATTAGAAATGTGAGCTGAACATAGATGTCGTCTTGCCAGATTGACCCTTTCACATCTGCCGGAATCCATTTTATCGAATCTTCATAAGTTTTACCTTGTGCCCTGAATTCAGTAGGTGCTCCGTAAGTTACACCAACCATTTTACCGGCCCATCCGCCCGCAATTTTATCTTTCAGCAACTCTAAGGAGATAGTGCGCGAATCAGAAGCTCCTTTTTCGGTTTTTCCACCACAGGAAGTGAATGTCAGTACAAATACCGGAATAATCAATTTTAACAGGTTTCGTCTCATTTCCAAAGTTTTAAAGTTGTTTCTTTCTAATTTTATTTTATTTCATTTTTGTAAGGCGCAGAAGATTGAGCACCCATGCGCGTAACAGAAATGGCTGCTGCTTTACACGCAAATTCAACAGCTTTTTCGAGTGCCAAACCTTCCGAAATCGCTACCGCAATTGCGCCGTTAAAAATATCACCTGCCGCTGTTGTGTCAATTGCTTCAACTTTTGGCGATGGAATCAGTATAGCTTCCTCACCGGTGAAAAGCAATGCACCTTTACTCCCTAAAGTAATGATAACCACCTTAACACCTCTTGCGTGGAGATTTTGTGCGGCAAGAATTGCGGAATCTGTATCTTTAACCGGAATTCCGGAGATTATTTCGGCTTCCGTTTCGTTAGGTGTAATCAGGTACAGTTTAGATAAAAGCTCATCACTGATTTTTAGTGCAGGTGCGGGATTAAGGATCACTTTTTTACCTGCCTGATATGCAATATTTGCAACATGGATAACCGTTTCAAGAGGTATTTCGAGTTGCATCAGAATAATATCAGACCGTAAAATTTCTTCCTGAGCCAGATCAATATCACTCTGCACAAGATAACTGTTGGCACCTGGGGCTACTACAATACAGTTTTCACCTCTGTCGTCAACGGTTATCAAGGCCACTCCGGATGGATGATCGGGATCGTTCACAAGATAATCAGTGTTAATATTTTCATTTTCAAATAATTGGCGAGCCTGTCTCCCAAAGACATCATCGCCTGTTTTGGCAATGAGACTGACTTTACCTCCCAGTCTGGCAGCTGCCACAGCTTGATTTGCCCCTTTCCCACCGGCATTCAAGAAAAAATCACCACCCAGAATGGTTTCGCCTGGTACAGGCAATTTTGAAGTTTTAATTACCATATCGGTATTACTGCTTCCAATAACTGCTATACGATTGATACTCATGTATAATTTAAATAATTAACTGTTCTGTGAATAATGAAATTAAATATACTTCAAAAATACAAAAATCAATCAGTTATTCAATCATTATAAAACTCAAAACAATTTCACATCTTATAGCACTTTTTTCGCAAGTAATTTGGTTGCAAAAGTTGCAAAGGCAACCACGGTAATTGAGCTTATGGGCATAAGTACAGCCGCGATAACGGGTGACAGATTTCCGGTAAGGGCAATTGTCAAGCCGACTAAATTGTATAGGAACGAAATGGTAAAACTTATTTTTACTATGACTAACGATTTCCGGGCAAAATGGATATAAGCCGTCAACCGATGAAACTGTTTTGCCTCCACAATTGCATCACTTGCGGGAGAGAAATGATAAATATTGTCAGCTATTGAAAGGGCAACATCACTTTGCATAAATGCTCCGGCATCGTTTAAACCATCACCAGTCATCATCACGTTATGTCCTTTTTGACGCAATTGGGTAATAAACTCCATCTTCTTATCAGGTTGTTGATTAAAGAATATTCTCCCTTCACCAAAATAGGGTAACAGAT
>CAILKW010000023.1 GCA_903834845.1 uncultured Bacteroidia bacterium
GATGAATATGCTTGTATCACAGGAATTTGGGGAGTATATTGTAAGGTTGCCTTTGCGGAAATCGGGAAAGATTGTTCATGGGAATGCCTTACAGATTAATTGGGACAGCCTCCTCCTTTCGGAAACAACAATTACAATACATGCCGCTGAAGCAAATATCATTCAGGTGCAGGAACCAGTATTGAAATATGGAAAGGTGAACGTATTTGCGGATAAAATCAACATCACGGACAAAGTTCCCATCGAAGCGGAATCAAACTTACAATTTGATTATATTCTTGGAAATCCGCCATTTATAGGGTCAAAGATGATGACCGCACAACAACGTTCGGAAGTGGCCACAATGTTTGACAATGTTGATGGATGTGGAGTGCTGGATTATGTTACAGCATGGTATGCGAAAGCGGCAAAATACCTACAAAATCATTACGATCCGGATAAAAAAAATGGATCTCAAAATACCCGCATTGCTTTTGTTTCTACAAATTCCATTGTACAAGGTGAACAGGTAGGTTTATTGTGGCAATTTTTGATTTTGAAATATGGTGTCGCAATCAATTTTGCTCATTTAACTTTCAGGTGGTCGAATGAAGCCCGTGGAAATGCCGCAGTTTATTGTGTCATTATTGGATTCTCGAAATACGAAGATTCGACAAAACGCATTTTTGTTTACGATGATATAAAAGGCGACCCACATGAGGTCACAGCTTCGCATATTAACCCTTATCTGGTTGATAGTAAAGATGTTTTCATAAGGCACAAACAGAAACCAATTTGCGATGTGCCTGAAATGAGTTTTGGGAATATGCCTCTTGATGGCGGCAACCTGTTGCTTACCGATGCCGAAAAAGATGATTTATTGTCAGGGGAGCCGGGAGCATTAAAGTTCATTAAACCTTTAATCAGCGCAAGGGAGTTTCTTATTAACGAAAAACGTTGGTGTTTATGGTTGGTTGATGCAGAACCGAACGAACTCCGAAAATTGCCTTTAATCCTTAAACGTATTGAGAAGGTAAAGCAATTCAGGTTAGAAAGTGTTGCGCCATCAACCCGAAAGTTTGCCGTAATACCAGCATTATTTAGAGACCGGAATAACCCGGATACCTTTATTGTTGTTCCACGAGTTTCGAGTGAAAACCGTAAATATATACCTATGGGATTCTTTGATAAAAAGAGCATCGTAAGTGATACCTGTATGTCAATTCCTAATGGCACATTGTTTCATTTTGGTGTTCTTATGTCCGAAATGCATATAACCTGGGTTAGGTATGTTTGCGGCAGGCTCAAAAGTGATTTTCGTTATTCAAAGGATATTGTTTACAATAATTATCCATGGCCCGAAAACCCCACCGAAAAGCAAAAGGAAACTATTGAAAAAGCCGTGCAAAGAGTTTTGGAAGCGCGTGCAGGTTACCCTGATAACAGCCTTGCCGATTTATACGACACATTAACTATGCCACCGATTTTGGTAAAAGCTCATAACGATCTTGATAAGGCTGTTGACCTTGCATACAGGCCACAACCATTTATCAACGAAACCAAAAGAATTGAGTTCCTTTTTGAGCTTTACGATAAATACACTGCCGGGTTGTTTGCTGTTGAGAAAAATAAAAGAAAATCAAAAAAATAGTATTTAAACTGCCGCTTATACGCATTGGTTTAGGAGAGATTGCAAATACTGAATGTCACACAGTTTGCAATAAGCAAAAACGATTAGAAGGATTTGTGCAACGAAGTCTATTCTGTATTAGATAAATTGCCGGTAAAATGCGTTGGCCAATTGTCTGTTCAAAAAATATAAATAGTAATATTGTGAAATTCATTCAATAAGATAATAAAAACCGATGCAGATAAAAACAAAAAGATCTCTTTTACCACTTTTTTTAATGATTTGTCTAAGCTTTTTCGCTTGTCAAAATAGCAAAAAAGCCTCTGATAATAAGTCATTTAACCCCGAAATTAAAAAACAGGAATGGGCCATTGTATTGCATGGTGGTGCAGGAGTAATAACAAGGGAAAAGATGACACCTGAGTTGGATAAGCAATACAGAGCAGCTCTTCAAGAAGCCATGAATACAGGTATAAAAATCCTTTCTGAGGGAGGTTCAGCACTTGAAGCAGTTGAGAAAACAATTCGAATAATGGAGGATAATCCGCTTTTCAATGCCGGTAAAGGAGCAGTTTTTACTCATGAAGGTAAAAACGAGCTGGATGCAGCAATTATGGATGGTTCAAATCTTGCAGCAGGATCGGTTGCAGGAGTTACTGATATTAAAAACCCGATTACAGCTGCAAGGTGTGTGATGACAAATTCGGAACATGTGATGCTGTCAGGCAAAGGGGCTTCGCAATTCGCAAAAGAGCAGGGACTTGAAATTGTTCCGCCTTCCTATTTTTATACCGAAAAGCGATATAATGATCTTCAGAAAACACTAAAGCGCGAAAAAATGGGGACTGTCGGATGTTGTGCTCTTGATAAAAACGGAAATCTTGCCGCAGGTACTTCAACCGGTGGTATGACAAATAAAAAATATAACAGAATTGGTGATGCCCCAATTATTGGAGCCGGAACTTATGCCAACAACAATACATGTGCTGTATCGGCTACCGGACATGGTGAATATTTTATCAGATGGACTGTGGCTCATGATATATCAGCGTTGATTGAATATAAAGGACTTACACTTATTGAAGCTGCTGAATTGGTAGTAAATGACAAATTAGTGAAGGCAGGGGGAAGCGGTGGAGTTATTTGTATTGACAAAACAGGTAATATTTCCATGCCTTTCAATTCGGAAGGGATGTTCAGAGCTTATGCTACCGCTGACAAAAAGGAGGGAGTATTCATTTATAAAGATGAAAAATAAAGATAATCAACTTGTTTATTAGAGTTAAAACCTTAATTTTGCAATCTGCAAGGTAATTTTAACCTGTAATTTCGCATTATATGAACAAATTAAAACCGATCAATATCTTACCCGGAATAGCTACATTGCTGTTGTTTCTTATTGCAGCTACCGATTTCATAGCAATTCAGATAAAGAATAAACAACAAGCAGAGATTGATGCCGCTCTTAATGCACTTCAGAACAGCCATCAACTTGTAAATCAGGTCGAAAATACCCTTGAAAGCTTATATCTTGCTGAAAATCAATTTAGGGAATATGCTTTAAATAGCGATCGCTTATGTTTTGAACACTATCGCTCACAGGTTAGCAAGTTGGTGTCGTATATTGATACATTACAGAAAGTCAATAGTTTATTTCAATCTTCCGATACAACAACCAAAGTTGTCGAAACCATTTACGGTCGCAATAAAGAAGTTGAAAAGTTTCTCAGATTACAGCAATTGGCCGATTCTATATGGATTGTTGCAGCAGTCATAGACTCAGTCCCTTTTGTCCTTCCTGAAACAAATCCTGATTTTATAAAATTTACAATTTCAAAAGTGAATCAGTCGGTTGATACTACACAACAAACAACTACATCTATTCAACCCAAAAAAGGTTTTTTCGGTAAACTAAAATCACTTTTTAAAGATGATCAGCCTATTCAGACAACAACATCAAAAACAGTAGTAACGTCTAACATGCAAACAAAGGAGGTTCAGGATTCGACTGTTAAAAGCAATGGACCAGTTGCTGATATCATCCTTCAGACAACTGACTATTATCAGAAACAACTGAAAAAACTATATCAACAACGTAACAAATTACGCCAGAGTGAGCTTAAAATCATAAGGATGAACAACTCTCTTTTGAGTGAAATCAAACTTATTCTAAGCTCTATGAAAAAAACAGTTATGAAGAGTCAGGAATTTTCAGTTAATCCATCATCAGGATCAATAGCTTATTCATCAAAGATTCTTCATCGTATTCTTTTCTCATCCATTATTGCCTCTCTTTTCTTTGCCATCCTCACTTTTTATATGGTACTAAACAACCGAAAATATCAGCTCCGTTTAATTGAATCGCGTCAAAAAGCTATAGATGAGGCGAAAGAAAAAAGTCGGTTTCTTGCATATTTCAGCCACGAGTTCAGGACTCCCATTTCTTCGGTTCTTGGTTTTGCAGAACAGATGGAACAGACTCAACTCTCCCCAGAACAGCAGGATATTCTATCAGGATTATTATCCTCCTCCGAAATACTGCTTACAACAGTTAATGATATTCTTGATTTATCAAAGCTTCAGGTTGGTAAAATGACTTTTCTGAATAAACCTTTCATTCCCGAAGAAACGGCTCAACAGGTAATGAAATCGTTTGCAAATATAGCGAGAAATAAAAACCTTGTACTTAACTATACTTCTGATAATGCATTTATTACCTTGCTTGGCGATGAAATCAGACTCAAACAGGTAATGAATAATCTGGTCGGCAATGCTTTAAAATATACCGAAAAAGGGAATGTTAATGTCAAGGTTATTGTTGTGCCTAATAATGAAACAGCTTGGTTGCAAATAAGTGTAATTGATACAGGGTTTGGTATAGTTAAAGAACAGTTAGGTAAAATATTTGATGAATACTCAAGAGTACATAATGAAGATTCTTCAACCTGGATTGTTGGTACGGGACTCGGACTTCCGGTGACCAAAAAGCTGGTTGAAGGTATGAATGGTACAATTGAAGTGAAAAGTGAAATAGGAATAGGTTCTGAATTTATTATTCATATTCCATATACAATGGCTGCCAATAAAGATATAAAAAGCAATGTTCCCAAAATCTTCAAAGGGTATTTGCCCGAAGGTATTCGTTTACTTGTTGCAGATGA
>CAILKW010000024.1 GCA_903834845.1 uncultured Bacteroidia bacterium
CTGATTAGATAAGAGCAGGCCACAGAATAAATACACCTGAACTTCTTTTTGAGAAAATTGAAGATGAGGCAATTCAGGCACAGGTTGATAAGCTACTGGCAACAAAGAAAGCCAATGAATTGGAACAGCAAACAGCCAAACCCGCAAAAGATAATATTGTTTATGAGGATTTTGCCAAAATGGATATCCGTATTGGTACGATCATAGCTGCCGAAAAGGTGGCGAAGACAAAAAAGTTGTTAAAGCTTACGATTGATACCGGCATTGATCAGCGAACGGTTGTATCTGGAATTGCCGAATACTTTGAACCTGAAACTATTATAGGACAACAGGTTACTATTCTGGTGAATCTTGCCCCAAAATGCTGAAAGGAATCGAGTCACAGGGACTGATACTGACGGCTGAGAATTCAGATGGGTCTCTTGTATTTGTAACACCGGCATCTAAAATCAAAGAGGGGTCGGAAGTTAAGTAGGTTGGCTTTACTTTGGCAGGATTTAAAATGAGCAACATAAAAAATTGTCAATTTCACCAAAATATCTGACTGTAAGGTGCCTAAAATTACAATTTAATGATTTCTCGTGTACCTTTTGTTTGTCTTTGTCAAAAAAACTAATAATCCTTTTGACAATTTCCCGGATTTTGTGGAATAAACCGGATTAGCAATTAATGCCCAAGCATCTCCAACTATTTGCTTTATTTGATTGTACGTGAGTGCATCCATATTTTGAAGTTTTTAATTATACTCCAGAGTGCCATCAGTATTCAGATGCTTTACTTAGCGAGATCACCGGGTTATAGTGATAGCTTCAATTTGAGTGAAACCATCACTTTGGCAAATATATTACTCACTATCAGAGCTTTTCAATTTCTTCTATTGATAAATTTGTTAATTCTGCAATGACATCAATTACAAAACCTCTTGCTTTCATCTCTTTTGCAATTTTCCGGGCTTTGATTATTTCGCCTTGGGGGATTCCTTTTTCGATTCCTTTTTCCATTCCCATTTCCATTCCTTTTTCCATTCCCATTTCCATTCCTTCTTCAATATAAACCTGTTCAAACCTTTTTACTTTTTCCCTAGAATCCTCATTTTTATCTATATACTCCCAATCCGACTGTACAAACGTTTCCGTGTTGATCCTTTTGATAATTTCGACGAATATTTGATCTTTCAGGTATTCGTCGAACCACCCTTTCTCGTTCAGTTTGTTTCGTGTTTTATCGGCCAATTCGAACCAGGGCAGGTATTTGGTGAACTTTTTGTTCCTGATGATGTTGGGCTGGAAGGCATAGATCAATTTGTTCTTTTGCAAGAAATCGAGTTTCCTTGTCCGGTTATCGATTATTCCGAGGCACTTTGCGCGTTCGGCAAGCAATTCGAGCATGTTTTCTTCCCTCCACAAATTTTTGTTGCGCAGAAAGTCATGGACAGTCTCGCTTGTCATTGTGAACGATACAAAATCATCGGTGAAGTTTAGGGTATCATCGGCCAGCCAGATCAATGTGATAACGGGAACCAATCTGTCATAGTCTTTGATGTCTCTTTTCTTGCTGTCCTCCAAATCAATGCTCTTGTCAGGCATTTTTTCCAATTGCAAAACGGTGTTCATCGAATGATACATGTAAAAACGTTTGACGATGTCAGTCTTGAACCATTGTTGCATGTCTATGATCACAAAGTTGCCTCCTATCCTGCACCTGTAGTCAAATTCTACTGCAGTGGCATCATCGGTAATTTTGCGCTGAGTCGGAAGTTCTTCAAGCTCATCAATTTTGATGTCAAAAAAGTCTTCAAGAAAGCGTTGGGCTATCCTTTTATCCGAGAACACTTTTTTAAAGTACCGGTCGTAATTCAATGGTGCTAAATACATTGAAGAATATTTTTAATTATATGATGCAAAGTTAATCAATTTTTTGCCGGATTTATTTTTCAGACTA
>CAILKW010000025.1 GCA_903834845.1 uncultured Bacteroidia bacterium
CGGGCGAGAAAGGCATTCCATTGTGCAGACTTTTCCTGATCAGTCAACTCTCTGATTATCGCACGAAGACATTTTGCTTCAGGTACACGATCTAGTCCAAGTAATTTGCCAAGCTCTCCCGGACTGTGGTGTTTTAATTGTTCAGGTGTCTTTATCCGGCACAGATACATAAAGGAGACCATCATGATGATGATGTCAAAATCATAATATCCATTTGAACGCTCAGAGTAAAATGAGTTGTAGCTTAATAAGCCATTGGCCAGCAGAAATGGAACCATGCACATTTCCCCTCCAAAGGGAAGCGCTCTCAATGCAAGTGAATAACGTTGAACGTTACGTACATTGACCCCTAAAGTATGACCAAGTTCTGTTGCACTGCACAGACCAGTTACTACAAAATGCCTACAGAACCATTTACGAGTTTGGTCGAATCAGGAAAAAAAGGTAATTGATGTTGCATAACCAGCTTTTTTGCAAATATCCGACATTTTTATTTGCACAAAAAACTTCACAACTTACTAATTTACAATTACCAGGTCAGGAAGTCTGAAACTGTTGTCAAGTGAATGCATGTATCTTGCTTTGGGGAATATCCCCGACCATTCGAATATTTTATTTGAGTTTATTCCAATCGAGCGTAAACATCGCCCCAGTTAACACCAAAACCAGGTGAATCAATCACCTTGCAGAATTCTTCAGCAGTTACCCAGTCAGGTAAAATGAATTCCATAGATTCTCCTTTCGTGCAGTTGTATCGGTACTCGGCAATAGATGATAATTGATGAATGCACCTTTTGGTATCATCAAAAAACTCAGACATATATTCAAAAGACAGATTGGGAATCGATTGAGATAAACCCATCAACACAGAATGTTCGAAACCTTCCACATCAATTTTGCAGAATTTCGGAAGACCATATTGGGTTATTAATTCATCTAAGGTGCTTACTTCAACCCTCTCACTGCGTTCCCATTGATAATCCGTTGAAAACCTGCCTTCTGTTTTCCACCTCACAGACATCGTTGAGATGGTTGGAGCCTGATCACATATTGACAAGTCCGCAAAACCTGCCTTTTCACCCACTGCCTGCTGCACTAAAATAACCTTCGTAGATGTTTTGTATTTTTTTGAAAGTTGCCTGAAACATTGTTCCTGCGGCTCAATGCAAACTACCCTGGCACCCAAGCGGAGAAAAATTCTTGTTCTGTTCCCCATATTCGCACCTACATCGAAACAAAGATCTCCTGTATTGATAAATCCGGCATAGAAACTCTTTAATTCGCTCTGTCGTTGAATACTTTCAGCTGAATAAGAAGTAATTAATTCTTTAAACCTCCTAACAAAAGGCAAAATTCTTATCCTGGTCAACACGATAATAAATGATTTCTTTATCATTTGGCAGCCTTCAGTTTTGTGTTATTATATTACAGATAAAAAGTGCTTTATGCTGAAAATATAGTTATAAAACACTGTTGTCCGGTAAAAAATTAAAGGAAACCGAACCATAGGTCCGGCTCCTTTAATTTGTAGTTTTGATTCGACTAAAAAACTCCACTACATTGAGCAAAACTACATTTTTTTTCGGGCAATCCGTTTTCGGACAGC
>CAILKW010000026.1 GCA_903834845.1 uncultured Bacteroidia bacterium
CAGGAGTAGATATTGTAAATCTCGTTACCGTTTCCACTGCTTCCATCGCGATAATGAAATAATAAATCTCCCTCGCGTGTATTCATAAAATGAGGATATGTACACCTTTTTTCGTTTGAACCAACCATTTTCATTTCCTGTACAAGAGTTGAAATATCAAAAGGTTTTGTGCTTTTAAAATATGTTAACGGATGAACGTGCATATTTCCCGACAAATGAATATAACCTTCTTTGTCTATTCCCAGAGTAACACTGTTATGACTGTCCCAGCCAAGAACGGTACTTGTCCCGCCTGCAGTTTCGCGTGTTGTTGGAGGAATTATGTATAACGCGAATTTCTTGTCGCTCAGTTTTCTTTGACCAACAACCATCTTTCGTTCTGCATTATAATATGCAATATATTGACGATTCCCTTCTGTTAAAAGGCTAAAACCAACCGGATGTCCTGCCCAGACTTTGTCAATTCCGCTAATCTGTCTGATGGATTCGGAATAATCGGATTGTTGAGCCAAACTGATGTCTGACAGACAGATAAAAAGAACAAAAAATAAAAAGCACTTTAAGTTATTCATCATTAAAATTTTTATAAAGAAATAGTTACACTTTTCCCCGAATATACTTTTTGAGGTAAAATTATTGAAATTTCGCTAATCCCTTTCACTTTATTCCACGAAGATTTAAAATTATCACCATTTTTTTCAATTAGTTGGGAAACCTTTAATTGTATTGTACTCAGTTTATGAGTCGGGTCGGAAACTGAAATCTGTTTGATTGATGTACCCTCCATTTTAACCATAACCAATCCCGGACTTTCTATTCGAATTTTTAAATTATCTGAAAGCTGAACTTCACCGGC
This sequence comes from uncultured Bacteroidia bacterium, assembly GCA_903834845.1. Taxonomy (GTDB): domain Bacteria; phylum Bacteroidota; class Bacteroidia; order Bacteroidales; family Prolixibacteraceae; genus JAAFHB01. The sequence continues at coordinate 857 of CAILKW010000026.1, forward strand.
TTTATAAAAAGCTATCTGACATAAATTCAGACCTGAATGTTGTACTGCCTGTAATTCACGTGTATTTGACAAAATTCTGATATTCTTACCATTATAGGAATTCGTCATTTCCTTTTCTGTTATAGAAGGAACAACAATATATTGATAGGTTGCATTGTTAGGTTGTTGTCCATTATCGAGCCAAAGTTTAAATACATCTTTACTGACTTCTTCTTTTGGAGAATCGGACTGATGATTTATTTTATACCAGCTTCCTGTTTGGGATTGATTCGACATAATCACCTTTTGCGGTTCAGGAAAAATATAGCCAATACCATCATGCCAAACCCACTTCACATCTTTCAATTGATGTTCACCCTTTTTTACAATTGATTTCAAATTTCCTTCCATTGCAATCACTTCGCCGCGTAACAAACACTGATTCAATGTTGTGACTACCTGTAACTTCGCATCAGACCTTATTTCCGTGCCAAGACAAACATATTCTTTATCGAAAAAAAACCAGGCTTTTTTCGCTTCCAATGGGTCATGCGGACTTTTAAAATCAAAAGCTGCAACGCCATAATTTCCGTCGGTTACAGCTCCAGCAAAATCGGTTAAACCTTTCTTTTGAATTTCCTTTTCCGAAGGGAGCGAAGGTTTTTGAACAACAGTCGCACCCGGGATTTTCTGCCAGTCGTAAACCGGCGAAATATCAAAATACTCATCTCCTGTTTTGGAAATATAATTTGTACCGTCTCCACGGTGATGATTCATTAACCCTTCGCTGTTATAAGGTTGCTCCATATTGCAGATGCGGGTGGAATACATCCTTACCGAAGTAAAAAACTCAGGTCTTTGGAAAGTAAAATGGTCGGATTGCCAATAAAATGTGCTGTGCGAAGAAGTTGGTTTTGACTTTCCTTGGCGGATTTTAACAATTTCTTCCATTTCATTTTTACGATAGTCTGTTGTTTTCAATAATCTTTGCAATGTTTCAGTTCCGAAAGCTTCCAAAGATCCTGCTCTTGTTATATCCCGGTTCATTGCACCAGGATCGGGGAATTTCCCGTAAACCATCATTTTGCAAATTCCATCCAAGTAATAGTCTATCAAAAGATTAAGTGATTTCTCCGAGAATTTGTAATTAGTTCCGGCAACCTTGGCAGCCCATTCTGCAAAAGCATCGGCATAACCAAGTCCATACGAAAGGGTATTATTTACTTTATCCTCGCGGTGATGAAAACTGTAATCGTATTGCATTCCCCTGCCTTCAGCAAATTTTATTTCACCCTCAATTACTTTGATAACTTCTTTAAATTGAGTTTCATCACGGTTAAACAGTAAAGTTTTTGCCAAAATACCTGCTATTTTTATTCTGTCGCCACTTGGCCGGGCACCAGTGGCATTCAGGTTGGCACGTCCTACCATTGGCAGGGTTTTGGAAATTTGTTCTTTTGTGAGATCATTATCCATGATTAACAAAACGCTGACTAACGAGCTTGGGGTTCCGATTTGATTCCACCACCAATTATCACAGATAAAATCGTTTGAAAGCCAATAATTAAGTGCTGAATAAATTACTTTTTTTAACTTCGGGTCTCCTTTTAATTCAGAACCCTTTTGCTTGTAAGCCCTGCTCAATAAAACCAAGTTGCTCAAATGTTCGGCATGTTGAAAACCGGTATTTGAAACATCCTGATAATTAATACCCGGCCATGTTCCTGTTTCATGAATGCTGCTCATCAAATCAACAATTCGTGCTTTGTTGACTTCATGTTTCATTAGTTCGTCAACAAATTTTTTCCTTAAACTTTCCAAATCCTGATTTGCATAAGAAACCAGACAAAAAGCAAGTGTAAACATTAAAGCGAAAAAGTGACGGTAGTTTATGTTTTTCATGAGAAAAATAAAATGAGTTTATATTTAAGGATTACTTCAAAATCAGAAACCCTCAAAATTAAACAATTTTGAGGGTTTTACGTTGAAATAAAGGTATTTTATTGCATTATGATATATTTTTTAGTACTAATCATCTCACCTGATTTTTGGTTAGTTCCGTTTCCGGTATAAATATTATCTGATGTTGCAATATTTTTCGCTGAGTAAGATTCAACTCCGAAACCATTATTGTAGTGTATCAGATTTTTGTTTATCGTTATATTTTCGGAACCACGGTATAAATATTGAATCATTATGCCACTTATGTCGTTAGCCTCAATCAAATTTTTCGTAACTAAAATATTTGTACTTTCGGTAACCAATAAACCAAACCAGGCATTGCGTGCAATTTCGCAGTTGGTTATATTAACAAAAGAACAGTTGGTAAGGCTTATTCCACAACCATAAGGCGAAGTGTCCATGCGGCTGTCTTTAATTTCTATTTTGGAACAATGAGTTAGTAACAAATTGTGCTGAAGTTTAGGGCCGGGAACCACACTTGAACCATTCTCATTGAAATCACAGCAAATCACATCTACATTGTTTGCTCCGCTGATAAAAACACCGTTATAAGTACTATTTCTGACGGTTATATTCCGAAGAATGATTTTTTTCATCTGGCCTTCATGCTGACCCCAAAAGATAATTCCACCTCTGTTGGCAGTACTTCGGTACGAACGGCTGCTATTCGGATCACTAGCTATATTCGTATCAGTGGCTCCTTCAACAATTAGATCGCAAATTGTGATATCGTGCATATCATCGGAGGCATTTACGATTGCATCCCGAACTCCTGCTGTCGGATCAAGATAAAGGATTGTCGCCAATCCTTCGCCGGAAAATGTTACTCCTGAAGGAATTTTAAGTGTTCCTGGTAGTTTATGAACTCCCTTTGTTGCCAACACCCACCCGTTTTTACTGGCAGCTTCATTCAAAGCATCCTGAATAGATTGTCCGGGATTTACCACAATCGCATTACCGGAAGGTTTAGTAATAGCCTGATTCATAGCACCGGCAGGATATCCTACCTGGGAGGGATTAAGTTTAACCTGTTGTGTCACTTGTTCTCCGGAAGGAGCTCTATATGCAGTCAACACGCTACGTGTAGCTTTTGGACGGATAGAATCAGCAGCCATTTTAGTATAGGGCAGTTCAATTCCTTTGGAGGCATAATGACGGTAAACATATTCGTAATCATCGCGAATATTTTTTGCCCTATCGGAGATTTTACCGTAGCAATGCGGTGTTTCCCCCAGCAGAAATTGTGCTGTATATTCGTAACCAAGAGCTAAACGATTATTGGCAATTGCGAATAAATCAACTCCCTGTGTATAGGCAATGCGAGCAGCTCCGGCGAATTCACCTAATCCAAGCTGCACATGTGCCTGATCACGCATACTTTCCTGACATTGCCCGCTTGGGTAGATGTATTTAAAGATGCTTCCGTTAACAGGTGCATGTAAAAAATGATCGATGGCATTGTTGAACATTTCGTGGTTATCGGTAAAAATGGCTACTGCCAGAATTGAATGGATGATTGCACCGTCCCAGTTACCATTGGCTTGTGGATAATAGAACCGCATTAAAGGGTAATAGACTGTCATCAGCATCTGAGTAAACTGGTCAATATCTTTCTGTTGCCACCCTGAATTAGTAAAGCGCAAAATTTCGGCAGTATTGCATAACTGATGACCTGTCCAGCCAGCCAACAATTTTGCATCGTTGTAATCGAAATCCCACAAAACTGGTGTCCAGGCGTTCAGTATTTCAATGGCCTTGTTTGCATATAACTGATCGCTGCTGATGTACCACAAAAGGGCGCAGTTTAATGCCAAATTTGAACCTTTTGATAAGTCATCACCGCCAATGTTTGGTTTGCCGTAAGGTCCTCTGATTACATGAGCGAAAGGTTTCACTTCAAACTTAAGGTCTGTTGCAATTTTAAGTCGGTCGAATGCATCTTTCCATGGTTGTTCTCCGGCGAGTACCTGTTTTTTCATGTATTCCATGTCGGACAAAGTCTGGTCAATTCCCGGATGAATGAATTTTTTGGCTGTGGCAAATTCAGAAGACCAAAGGAAAGCGATCAATATCAACGATATAATTGAATAAATATTTGTTTTCATAAGATAATTTAAAGTGGTTTTAAGGAGTCATTTATAATTGAAACAGAGCCATTGATTATGGATTTCTCCCATCAATGGCTCTATGGTTCAAATTCCTCACTTCATAAGATAACGTTTGATACTAACAGTCATACTTGAAGTAGTGTTATTCACAGAATTTACATAAATATAAGCTCTGTATTTTCCGTCAGCAGTTTCAACCCATGAGCCTGCCTGAGCTTTTAAATTGATAACAAAGTTCGGGGCATTTGTGAAATCAATTGCCTGAAAATCAACGTCATCTACATAGATTCCATACTGAAGGCGGGCAAGATTAAAGTCATTTAACGCCCATGTTTTCGACATCTTGGTACTTTTGTTGACTCCTGAAGGGAGGGTTATTCCCGGAAGATAATCAACACTCGCTGCCGGAGAAACAAGCGCGTGTGCAAATGTTATACCCGCGATTGAACGGTACAGATAAACTAAGTCAATCTTAGCAGCATTTGTAGCTGCGCCTGCGGCATCGTACAAAGTCATATCTGCAATCGAAAGATAACAAGCCTTGTTATCTGTGGCAACAAGATCCAATTTCATGTCCATGTTTGTAATGCTATATGGACCCATAATATATGAAACGGTCTGTCCGTTACTCGCCGTTGCAGAGAACTTTAAAGTTACAGATTTACCTCTTGCCGCTTCGGGGACTGTGGATAAATTTAGTACTCCCCATTTTTTGGACCACGAAGGTCGCTTTCTTAGTTGAAATTCGGAAAGTGATTTTACCATTGTAGTATTCAAAGAACTTGTTCACCTTTTGTAAAGGTCTATTCCACCTATTGAATGGCAAATATACATATTTATAAAGTTAAACCGTACCCAAAGACGTTCAATAAATATGTTATCGGTCACACATTCCTTACCATTCATGCTAAATGTCATTTTCGCCACTTTTCCAACATATTTTTTCCAAATTTCGCAGGTAAACCGGCTTCGGTAGTTGGAGTTGATGATTTAGGGTTTGCCATGCCACGCTATTGAGTTCTTTAGCTCCGACAAACTGTTTTCTGCATCAATCGTTACTCGACCAATTATCTGTGTTTGATGAACTGATTGCCCGGTTTCTGTATAACGAAAAGACAACCGATGCCGAAATGGA
>CAILKW010000027.1 GCA_903834845.1 uncultured Bacteroidia bacterium
TCCTGCGCTGCCGTTCGTTCAAAATTGGAAGAACCGTGTCTATACGAGCCTTAATAACGTCATTAGTTTCCATTGTCGTTTTCGACAAAGATAACTAAATAATTCAATTATTGAGTATGTTATATATTGACAATTCCTTAGCAGTTTCATTTGACAGTTATACGTTACAACAACCCAGCAGAGAGTTTATAGAAGCCCTGACTGATGTCACAGTTTCAATAACTCACTACCAAGCATTTCAGGACGCTAAAGTAAAATATCCAAAATTGTTAGCATTAGACTTAATGTTTGCAGAATATTATGGAATGTGGGTTGAAAACAGATTGTTTGAATTTCATACTATGACGGCAACAGAACGATATTTGGAAATTCTTAATAAAAGTCCGCATGTTATTCAGACAATTCCGCTTGGTATTATAGCTTCTTACCTTGGCATCTCTTTGGAGACATTAAGCAGAATAAGAGCCAAAATTTAATCAACCTCATTATTTGACCTAAGTCAAATTTCTTGTGATTTAGTATTCTGAATTTTGCAGAGTAATTTAAACACTAAGAAATATGAACTGGATTTATCTATTGTTTGCCGGAATTTTTGAAATAGGCTGGACTATTGGACTAAAACAAATGGACAACCATAAAAATATTATATGGACTGCCATTTTCTACTTTAGCATTATTACAAGCTTTTACTTTTTACAATTGGCTTTAAAAACTATCCCAATAGGAACAGCCTATGCTATTTATACAAGTATTGGAACAATAGGTACTGTTATTATTGGAATGATGTTTTTTAAAGAACCTGCAACCCTTATTCGCATAGGTTTCATTCTGCTCATCATTTCAGGGGTTATTGGACTTAAATTAACTTCAACACACTAAAAAATGAAAACAAGAATTATTGGATTTGATTTGGCAAGAGCTTATGCCATTTTCGGGATGTTTATCGTGAATTTTAATACCGTTTTTGGAAGTCATACGAATCATACTGGACTAAGTGGTTTTCTAAACTTATTCAATGGCAATTCAAGCTCTTTGTTTATAATGCTTGCAGGTATGGGCGTTTCGTTAATGACAAACAGAAATGATTACTCGCTCGAAGAAAGAAAAAGTATCAAACGTATCATTGCAAAGCGTTCTTGGTTTCTTTTTGTTTTGGGTGTAGCCTTTTATCTTTGGTGGCCTGCAGATATTTTACATTTTTATGGTGGCTATATGCACATTGCTGTGCTACTCATTTTCTTTCCCAAAAAATATTTTTTATATGCCAGCGCGGCCGCTATAATTATCTTCCATCTTCTGTTCACTATTATTCCTTATGACACTGGCTGGAATTTTGAAACCTTGATGTATAATGACTTTTGGACGTTAAAAGGCTTTTTAAGAAATACTTTTTACAATGGTTGGAATTCTATTTTCCCTTGGATAGCTTATTTCTTATTAGGTATGTATTTAGGACGTTTAGACTGGAAAGATAACAAGACACCTAAAAGGGTTTTATTAACGGGTATTGCGGTTTACCTTATCATATTTTTAATACAATCATTCGCCACATCAATGACACAAAACAAAGACATAGTGTTTTATCTTACTGCTGATTATCTTCCACCATTTGTGCCGTTTATGTTGGGGACTGCTTCATTCGGACTAATACTAATAAGCATTTTCATTTTTATTGGTAACAAAGTTGGAGAAACCAAAATTGCAAAAATATTGGCATCAACAGGACAAATGACATTGACACATTACATTGCTCATTTAGTATTGGGACTTCTTATTTTATCAATAATTACAGGCAAAACGCTTAGTTATGACTTACTAAAAGCAATCCCGACAAAACCGATAATAATTTTGACCTTTGCAATTATATATTTTTTATTCAGTTGCACATTTAGTTACCTTTGGACAAAAAAATATAAGAATGGACCGTTAGAAATGTTAATGAGAAAAATATCGGACGGACAGAAGAACAGCCGATAACACGGGTTTGGCAAAAGTGGCGGTTCAGTGCTTCGTATGACAGTTTTTCGAAAATTTAAACATTCGTGCTTCGTATGAACATTTGTGGTAAAAATCGCCACCTTCGCCAAGCCCGAAACCGTTACCGCCAAGCGAACAAGCGAGAGTGCGATGGACAATGAAATAGAAAATTGAATTAAAACATAAAAATAAAAGAAGGAAATCCCATGCAGAAAAAGTCTTTAGTGGTAATTGACATTCAAAATGACATTACCAAAAACTACAAAGAAATCATTGACAATGTTAATCGGTCAATAGATTGGGCAGTGGAAAATGAAATTCATGTCGTTTACATAAGGCATTATAACTTATCTGACGGCACAAAGACTTTCAAACCTAATACTCGTGGGTCTGAATTAGTTTCGGACTTGAAATTGGTTTCCAAAAACATTTTTGAAAAATCAAAAGGCAACGCATTAACCAGCGAAGATTTTGTTGACTTTATCAAGAAAAATGAAATAAGCGAATTTTACATTACAGGAGCAGACGCCATTGCCTGCGTGAAATCAACCGTATTTAATATGTGCAAGGAAAACTACAAAGTTACAGTCTTATCAGATTGTATTACGAGTTATGATAAAAGGAAAATTGACGAAATGCTGAATTATTACGAAAAAAATGGCAGTAAAATAATTAATTTGAATGACTTGTTAGATTCTAAATAAAAATGCCAGAGGCTAACAGCGTATTTATTGTATTTGGGCTGATGACGCATTTGGAGTTCTTAACGCTTTTTGTTAATTTTATTAACGTGCGATAAGAAAGCAGTTTCAAACTCTCAAACACAACAAATACGCGGAACGTTAGTTTCAATGCAAAAAAATCGAATATTTCCCACATTGGTAAATTTTTGTATCTTTGTAAAAAAAAGACTGTGAGGATAATTGCGAAAAGTACATTGCGAGATTTTTGGATAGTGCATAAAGATTGTGAAGATCAGTTAAAATCATGGTATGATGAGGCCGAAAAATCAAATTGGACATCACCGAATGAAATAAAACAAGATTATGCTACTGCAAGCATTTTGCAGGATAATCGAGTAGTATTCAATATAAAAGGTAATTCATACCGAATGATAGTAAAGATTAATTACAAATTTGGTATTATTTGGATTAGGTTCATTGGTACACATGGAGAGTATGATAAGATAAACGCTTTTACAATATAGATTATGGAGCATAAAGTAATAAAGAATGAGGATGAGTATAATCAAGCATTAAAAAGACTTGAGATTATATTTGATGCAGAACCAGAGACAGCTGAAGGAGATGAATTAGATTTATTGTCTCTCTTGATAGATAATTATGAAAAGATTCATTTTCCAATCGATTTACCCGACCCAATAGAGGCGATAAAATATAGAATGGAGCAAATGAATTACAAACCCAAGGATTTGGCAGATGTAATAGGATTTAGAAGTCGTGTAACAGAGATTTTGGGCAAAAAGAGAAAGTTATCATTAGATATGATTAGAAAGATAAATAAGCAGATGCATATTTCAACAGAAGTTTTAGTTCAAGAATACTAAAAAAGGCCATGAAACTTACACCTGCCCATTAAACTTTGAGGTTTCGCAAGTTTGGCAAATGGATCATCCGCTGTTTACTTTATCTAGCGGATAATTTCGCAGTCACGCAATCCGCTACGATTAATAGCCGCAACTTTACCATCCGATTAAAAAAGAAATCAGATCATGTTCCTGTGTTTTGTATTTATATTACCCCTGTGGTATTAAAACAATAAATGGAAATGATATTTTCAAAGAGCAGACTAATAGAATTTTGGGAAATATATACGGATTCAGATGAATACGAAAAAAAACAACATCCAAACATGTCTGTTACCAATGGAAAAGAAACAGCACTATCACACATACTTTACAATAAAGTTTTAAGTTTTTATAATGTGGCGTGCTGAAAACCAAGTATGGAGTTTCAAACAAGAAGAAGAATAACAAATGGTTGCTTACAAAACCTAATCTCAATCGGGGTAAAGTGCTGAAATAGAGATTATCGTTCTTATAAAGATTTGAGTCACAAACAAGTTAAAGTTTCCAAAATACCTTTTTGAGCCACTTTTCGACTTTGTTTCAAAAAAGTTTGGCCGTTTTTTAAATCATTAATCTGAAAACGAATTAAATTTCCGTAAATTTGTAGCGATACAATATAAATTGAAATATCATGAAATTTGTTGATATAAAGAATGATATAGCATTTAGGAAAATTTTTGGAAATGAAAATAAAAAGGAAATACTCATTTCATTTCTTAATGCTGTACTTGAATTGCCAAAGGGCAAAAAAATTAAAAAAATTGAGATTAAAAATCCTTATCAATTGCCTGAAATAAAGGATTTAAAAAGTTCAATTCTTGATGTTCGTGTAACAGATGAAAGAGATATTTCGTATATTGTTGAAATGCAAGTTGAAGAACCTGACGGTTTTGATTTGAGAGTTCAATACTATACGGCAAAACAATTTTCATCACAAATTGTAAAAGGAGATGATTACCCAAAATTAAATCAGGTAATTTTTATCGGCATTTTGGATTTTAAATTCTTTGATGACGATGACGATTATATTACACGACATAGAACCGTTAATGTAAAAACTCAAAAAAGTTCGTTAAAAGGTATGGAATACAACTTTGTTGAGTTACCTAAATTTACCAAAGAGTTGAAAAACTGTAAATCACTTGTGGATAAGTGGATTTATTTTATAAAAAACGCCCCAAATCTTGACTTGATACCTGCCGATGTAAAAGACGCTGGATTGAAACATGCTTATCAAGACGCTGATAGACACAATTGGACAAAAGAAGAATTAGAAGCGTATCATTATGCAGAAATGAGACGACAAGATGAAAAAGGGAAAACAGAATTGGCAGTTAAAAAAGCAGCAAAAACTGCAAGAGAAGAACGAGAAATTGAAATAGTAAAAGAGTTTTATAAAAATGGTGTTTCGATTGAAATAATATCATTATCAGTGAAATTACCATTTCAAAGAATAAAACTGATTCTAAATATAAATGATTAACTGATAAATGAAAAAATGCCACTAACATATTATAAAGCAAACATGCTGGCTTTCCGTGAGTTGTTACATTGTACGTATTTAGTTGCTCCGGTGTTTGTTGATGCGGAAATGCTATTAACATACTGAAAGCCAGTGCGTTGGCTATATTTTTTCGTTAGCAACCAATTGATAAAAACAGCGCAAGCGTGCAAACCAACAAACAAAGTTTTGAGTTTGTATAATGTGGCGTGCTAAAAACCAAGTATAGAGTTTCAAACAAGAAGAAGAAAAACATTCGTTTGCTAACAAAACCTAATCTCAATCGGGGTAAAGTGCTGAAATTGCGATTATCGCTCTTAGAGTTTTTTTAGGAAAAAGTAAGTTAAAGTCTCCAAAATCCACTATGGTATTCATTAAACCCAAAATCACGCATCACTATTTTTCGAAAACACTACATTGATATTTCCCGGTTACATGCGGTCGTTATGTATAATGAATAAAAAAAAATGAAACGTAGCTTGATTACTGTACCAATAATTGGTAATTTTACGAAAAAATTTGATGAATCATGAGTAGAAACACTTCAATATCAATAGGAGACTATTTTGATAACTTTATTCAAAATAGAATATCGGCCGGAAGATTTAAAAATGCAAGTGAGGTTGTCAGAGCAGGATTAAGACTTTTGGAAGAGGAAGAAAACAGAATCTGTGCATTAAAAGATGCTATTCAAGAAGGAATTAAAAGCGGTATAGCTTATGATTTCAATCCTGAGTCACATTTGGAACGATTAAAAGCTAAAAAGAAATTGAATGGCTAAGTATATATTAACAAATAAAGCTGTTGATGATTTAACAAATATTTGGAATTATACTTTTTATAAATGGTCTGAAAATCAAGCAGACAAATATTATCTTATGCTTTTGGAAAATTGTAACGAAATTGCATGTAAGCCTGAGTCAGGTAAAAATTATTCAATAGTAACAGAAAACTTATTGGGTTTTAAAGCAGGTAATCACATCATTTTTTACAGAAAGAATGAAGAAAACATAGTGGAAATCACAAGAATACTGCATGAACAATTGGATTTGAAGAATAAGATTATAGAAAAATAACTCTGCTAAACGGCACAAGCGGCGAGTAGGATTTTCGGTGTTACGTAGGCATGGAAATTAGTTATTGAAATGCATCATTTCATAGGAAATTCAGAAGGTGAAACCCCGACCTCGTGTAGCGAGGTATTTTAACAATTTATTGAAAATAAGCAAAACTAATAATAAAGTTTTAAGTTTTTATAATGTGGCGTGCTGAAAACCAAGTATGGAGTTTCAAACAAGAAGAAGAATAACAATCGGTTGCTAACAAAACCTAATCTCAATCGGGGTAAGTGCTGAAATAGAAATTATCGTTCTTATAAAGATTTGAGTCACTAACAAGTTAAAGTTTCCAAAATCCCCGATACTATTCTTCAAACTCCAAATCGCGCATCACTATTTCCGAAAACACTACATTGTTATTTTCCGGTTATAGCTATCTATTACCGAACTTGGTAGCCGGAAAATCCAATCTCGTTTTTAGCATTTTCGATGAATCGCTCGGCCAAGTTTCTGCCACACTGAAAAAAAGCATATTCTTTTGCAGTGTAATCGGTAATTGTCAAACAGTTCAATAATTATTTCACCTCCGTGGTCAAAACAAATAGGTAGTACAAAATTAAATGCCTCTGTAAATACTTTGCTACTCTTACTCATTAATACTGATAAATATATACGTTTTTCAACTTAAACAGTGTTTTAAATTTTGGGCAGTATTATACTATTGCACATCGCCGCTAAAATTCACTTTAAATTAAAACAACCAAAAGTGCTAAAGTCTATAACATGCAACATACTTTCAAGTTATAAAGAAAATGAATAAAAGCTAAAGCCACTCTGCTAAATTATTTTGCACTTTCGATTGCTTTGTGAAAGGATAACCGCTGTGGCTCACCGGCTTCGGCATAGTAATTCACTCCTTCGCGTTTGGCAATTGCACAAAACTTGTCGTAAGTGCCATCATACCTGGCAAATATAGGGGTTCGTTTGCATTTTAGGTATAAAACAGGCAACGAGGCCATTTCAACACGATGCAGTAATTCTTCGTTATCAGCAACTTTTTCAGCTTCTTCAAATATTTTAATTGACTCATTAACAAAATTTTCTGAAAAAATAGGATCGTCAGGTGATAACCCGAGATGAATGTGTGTTTTGGGGTTGATACGCCCTTGAACCAAATCGAAATACTGTCTTACGAATTTTCCCGCTCTACCGTAGTAGCCATACATAAAATCGGTGATAACATTTTCAACATTGCAATCGGGGTTCCAGAGTAGGCGCGAAATAAGATAAGCTTTGAGTTCGGAAAATTCGCCTCCCCGACTCTGGTAAGCTGCTTGTTCCATTATGCCAATTGCATTGTTTTCGCTAAGTGTTTTAATATTTGACTGAAGAACGCTGAAATTTGGGTAAGGCATGACGTAATGACTGAAATTCACAACATAATCCCAAATATAAAGGTGAGGAGCCAAAGCCGACCAGTTTTTAAGGTCTGCGAGGAAAGATTGGTTATCGGGACATGTTTTGAAATCATGGGCAAAACAACATTCGATACTGCACAACCTGACAACTACGTTATTTCGTGGTCGAATTGATTTTGGAGGAGTGCGGGTGTATTGGTATGCTAAAGTGCCGATATATTTGTCAGGAAATTCCTTTTCTACCGATTCCGCAACCTGATTCACGAACCAAATCATCAAACCGGATTCGGCACCTTCTTTTTTAACAATTGCCTGGCACTTTTCACACTGACAAGGATTATACCAATCGTTTTGAGACACATCGTAGATCAGATATTCAGGAGTTTCGCGAATCTGTTTTTTAATCCTTTCGGTAATGATTTTCAAAACATCTGTATTGGAAAGACATAATTGTGCCCGCTCAAAAAGACGTTTGCCATCAATAAGACTATAATATTCCGGGTGTTTTTTGAAAAATTCCTCAGGAGGCATCAGAGGAAAAAAGGTATGGACTGCCCAGTAACTTTCTACTCCTCCCGGTTGATCTTTGAATCCGGCGAATCCAAGAGTACCGTTCATTCTGTTCCTTGCAGCCCAAATAGGATCGAAAGCCTCGAAATAAAAGTCATTACGTACCCTGATACCCGGTTTTTCGGAGTGATCTAACCAGCAAAAACTGAATTTATCTTTTTCGGGGATAACACTAACTCCCGGAGTGTACCACCTGCAACCAAGTTCATTCTCAAGAAAAGCCATAACTCCGTACATGCTGCCACGTATCTTTCCGCCGTAAATTAACAGATCGGAACCAGAGCTACAATATCTAAACGACTCATCCTTATCTGAAGGAGCATTTTCACCTGTTTTTGCTTTGATTATATCATTGTATCCAATTACAATCTTAGGCCCTTTATATAATTCATCATAATCAATGATGGGCAATTCAGCATCGCTTATCTCCTTAAGCCAATGCTGCAATTCTTTAGCTGCCCACTTTTCTGATTCGGATGCACCAGTGCCGACAACAATTCTATAATCTGTTTTATTTCCTGAAAATAGGGTAAATTCTTTCCGTTTACCCGCAAAAAATGAAAAGTTTTGCCGAATTATTTCTCCGCTTTTTAAAATGATTTCCATTGAACCATTATACAATTGATAGTTATCGGATCCTAAGCTAATTTTCCTTATGAAATCAGTAGTAAACAACTCTTTTAATACCGGCTGATTCCGGTGGTTCACAATTTCTATTCTCAGGTTTTTAACCAATTGTTGCAATATTGTAGAGGAGAATTTCGAACCAATAAGCGCCTCGCCATTTTCACCTGTTTTTATTGAAAAAAGTTCACCTCGTTCAGCAATGGTTGCAGTTGTAAAAGGAAGCAGCCGAACACAGAAACCCCAGCGATTACCTCGCTCTTCTATTTTTAGAAGTAGTGAATTCTTCCCTTTTGTAAGAAGAACCGGAATCATGTCGTCATCAGCAACAAGACCGCGTGCTTGTCCGTAATCCCAAATATTCAATCCGTTAACCCAAAGTTTTCCACCGTCATTTGTTCCGAGGCTGATATACCAAATTTTGGACTCATCTGACTGAATTTCTGTATAAGCATAAGCAAACACAGGTGCCTCTTTTGACACAGCTTTATCGAGGTCAATTATGGAATCCTTCGAATTGTATAACTTCCATTTGGCAGACCCTTTACCATAATTAACTACATCACCAGGTTTTACCAGAAGGTTTTGTTCGCTGCCAGCTTTTACCAGATAGTCGGTGTTGAAGCCGATCAGATGACCATCTGATTCAGAAGCATCTTTTGGTTCTTTAATCGGAATTGGGCCACAAAGTAACCAAGTTTTTATCCATTGACCGGGGATAATCGGTTGCGGGATTAATTGCTGCGCATTAGTTTTTTCTACAAAAAACAGAGCAACAAAAAAGATGATAAATAATGTTCTGATCATTTGATGTGTTTTTAAGTTTGATCGTTTCTATTTTTCGCTATGGAGTAAAGATTCAAGGTTTAATTTCTTCCAGCCTTTAATTTCTTCCAAGTCTATAAGTTCCACTTTTCGAAATTCCACCGGATGACTTTCAGCCTGAAGTGCAATGTATCCACTCTTCAAAGGTGTCCCATCTTTTTTTATCCAATCATCGGAATTGGCAACATGTGCTTTTTCCCAATTGTTATTTGCGTTTACAAATCCACCACCAATTTTGGGCTTCCAATAGGAAAGTACTTTCTCTCCGTTTACATAGTGATGAATAATTGAATCACCCAGAACTATAACATCCACAGTAACCCACTGATCGCCATCATAGGTTTTGGCGGAAGACTCCAGAATATGATCAGTAAAAGTTTTTCCCTTAACCTCTACTGTTGTTCCGGGTGTACATAAATTGGCTGTTGAACGGGGGCCTTTCCCTAACCCACCTAAAAATTGAACTTCGAGACTAACAGGAAAACTTTGGTGAAGTCCCATACTTGCGGCAGATTGTGAATGAATCATGACACCACTATTTCTGATATTCCATGTTTCGCCACCTTTAAGTTGTTCGCCTACAAAGCGATATTCAACACGAAGAATATAATTAGAATATGGTGTTTTGTAATAGATATGACCATATTCGCCATTAAATTTATCGAACTGATCGTAGCTCACTTTTAATATTCCGTTCTCAACGCGAAAAATATTTTTAAAATTTACATTTATCGGTGAGTCAGTGATTTTTATATCCCAGTTTTTAAGGTTTTTACCATTAAAGATTGGTTTCCATTTGTATTTCTCATCATTTCTTTGTGCCATTACTGAAAAAAACATCAAAATAATCATGAAGATTATACAACTTCGTTTTAAAAATAGATTCATGTTATTATAATTTTAGTTTTTTATTAACCAAATTTCAGCTACCTGCGAACCGCGTTCACCTTCGCCACCGTCATCCTGTCCGCAAGTCCACTTAAATTCAACTTTACCATCAGATGTAACTTCTTTAGGGAGCTGGAATTCAAAAAGAGGTTTTATACCCATGCGAATATAATTATGAATTGTTACGCCATCGGCAGCGAGTTTCATATTTGACCGGAACCGCCCGGTATAAGCAATTCTTAAAGTATATGAAGCATTACGATCCAGATTGTCATATTCCATTTCCAAAGGTGTATCATAGAGTGTATTAATCTGATTCATCCATGCTAAAGGAGTAGTTTGGCCTTCAAAACCTTTTGCAACAACTTCATGTACCCAGTCAACTCCACTTAATCCAACTCCGAAGCTTACCCGTGGTGATTCGAGACTTCCAGGGTCTTCTTTCCATGTTTTTTTTGCTTTGATCCGTTTCCAAGCTGTAGGATTGCCAAAATTATCGTAAAAGCCACCTAATCCGGGATCGGTACGATGAAGCATTTTATCAATTGCAGCCAGTCTTTCAGGTTCTTTACTCAACTTTTCGATTTTGTTAAGCTGATCTAAAATCCATAAGGCATCGTTAAGGGGAATATTAATATTATCAATAAAATTACCCCTTCCACCTGCTGCATGGTGTTTCGAAATAGTAAGCTGGGCACCAAAACTACGAAACAGAGAATCAGCAAGTGCTACACAACGCTGCTTTAATTCAGGAGATACGGGATTTTCAAAGGCTAAAGACAACGTTGTTCGTGCTTCTGAAATTGCAGAATTTGAACCTGATAAATTTGCACATTCAAGAATATTTCTTGCCTGTCGTTCAAGATATGTTTCATAGATCAATCGCCTTTGTATATAAGCATCGAAATATGCTCTAATCAATCCACTTTGAAACCGCGGATTACTTAAAACGGAATTATCAGCCTTTTCTTCCATTTCCTGCCATTGTTGCAGAGTCCGTTGTACTTGTTCGTTTGACAAAAGAGGCCCATTAATATTCCGTTCCAATGCCATTAATCCTTGTGCGACATTTTCTGCGTAATCATTTCCGATAAAATATCGTGAATAATCACGAAGAGTTTCAATTACCGGAGTGGAGGGATTCCAATCCTGATCGCTCCACACAAATTTATTCACATCATCGTTGGTTCCTTCCGAATAGCTAATACTGCCCTGTGACAAGTGGGCATACAGGTTATGAATATATTTTTCATCCTCAGGTCGCGGATTAATACATTCACGTCCTAATGTCATAGCATAGGCAATATCCCAGTCGGGAACGGGGTACTGGCAACTAATGCTGTGTGTTATGTCGGGATATAGCCTTATTGGTACAGAAGGCTTTATCAGTTTTTTCACTTCAGGAAGGGGTGTTTTTATCCACGGACCGTAAACGACCCCACCGAACCAATTATATTGTCGGTTCACATGTTCATAAAATTTACTATACCATTCTTTGCTTGGTTTAAATGCCTGAGGTGAAACCCATATTTTTGCATTAGGATGGTATTTTTTTAGAACAACAGCTACTTTAGCAAGCCAGCCAAAAAGCGCATCGGGTTCGAGGTCGCCAGGGTCGCCTCCTGGAACAAACAAAGCATCAAGTTTAGGTAAAACCATGAAAACTTGATCCCGCTCTTCCAATTCTTTTTTTATTGAATCGAGAGAGGTGTAATCACTGCACATATTAGGATACCACATCCAAACATCCATACCATAAGCTTTGCAAATACGCGATTGCTCTTCGATCATTTTTATCGCAGGTAGTTTCATGTGGATGCTTGAAAAATCATCGTCAGTTCGTGGCGGCATAATCTCTATGCTGTTTGCACCAAAAATGGCCAGATCTCGAATGTAACTGTCATATTGAGCAACACTCCACGCATCATAAGCATTTGTCTTTGGGCGATAACCCATCTGATGACCCCGAATAGGATATACAGGGGAAGAAGATATGGATATATTTTCAGGAACTAAAACCAAATTGTTTTTTAACACCATTTTTCGTAGAAGCCAGCCAACTCCGTAAAGAACACCACGCCCATCATGACCAACAATTACTAAGGTTTTATTCTCAAGGAGGGCAATTTTGAAGCCATCTTTAGCTGTTCCCGGCAGTTTAGCAATAGCGGCTTTGTAGCTATTGGGGAAATTATCTATTTGTCCATCAACACCAACTACAATACTTTGGGTGCTATAACCGATAATTTTGTCACTGACTGGAAATAATATGTTGCAGCGTTTCTGAATTTCTTCCTGTAAAACCTGAACTGCTTTTTGCAATTGAACATTACTTTTGTCGGATAGAAAAATAGTCGCCTTTGAAAAGTCGGAAAGCTGTGCAGTCAGTGCACCGGAAATAAAAATATAGCAAAACAAAATTGCAGAAATTCGTTTGTAGCTGATCATAAAATCAATTTGAGTAATTATTTCTTAAAATTGCTTTATTGTTAGGATGATTGGGTTTTCTATTCACTTTCGTTTATTAAGCGTTATTTGCAGCTTTTACACCTGTTGTACCTCCGCCTTTCAGCTTAAGCTCAATTGGAGCATTTGTTTTCCATGCGCCATAAGTAAAGTCGGGTATATCTAATGAGTTGTACCGGTTTGAAACCGACTTTTCGCTCAATGGAGAAATTGAACTCCATAGAGCTGCATCATAAACATTTTTAGAAATCCGGTCTGGTTCGGGATATTTGCAGACAATTCCCTTTGTGCCGCTTACGAGATGACTTCGCGAATATGGTTTTGGACTTGTAACATCGTGCTGTATCATATTGGTATGACCTTTAAAAGTGCGGACAATAACCGTGGTTATATTTCCCCGATATTGTTTCACTGCAAATTTGTTGTAAAAACTGTCTTTTGCGGACAGTTGGTTTGCCATTTGTTCTATGAGAAAATCAGCTGACGACATCGAAGTGAGATATTCCATCTGATAGCGGCGATTAATGTCTATTAGCTAACAGTTTTTTGTCATTTGCAACATACATTCTTGTACTTTGCGTATAATCGTCACCGAAAGTGGCTTTGTATTTTAAATCTATATAGAACGCTTTAAAGCCAGATTCAGGAATTTTAATTTCGGCTGTAATTTCAGCTTTATTTGATATATCCAAGCCTTTATCAAACCATTTTTCATCTCTGAAATCCTGATCTTTAGAGTCAGCAAACCAAATAGTTGCATCTAAAAGTAATTCAGGTGTAGTTTTCACCTTAATGGTAATAATTCCATTCGTTTCGGAAACAGTATAATTACAGATTGGGTATTTTCCATTTGTTATTGTCGTTCCTAAAAATGCGCTTAAAGTGGCGAAGGCTTTTTTTCTATCACCCAGGTCATGTGCCGCGTTAGGGGTGTAGCAAATATGATTATCACCAGGAATACTGTCTATATAGTTTTTTACAGCGTCTGATGGCCAGTACGGATCATTTGTTCCCATGAAGATCATCTTAGGCATTGTTAAGGTTTTTCGATATGAGTATGGATCAATCATCTTTGTCAGGTCGTTGCCTCCGGGTGTGCCTAACTGCTGAGCAATTCCCAATTTCACATAATCCTCGATTTCAATACTATAGTCACCCCAGACTACTTTCTGATAATCAATATTTACGGGCATATTCAGTACGTCAATTACCATTGGACCAATAGCTTTCACACGGTTATCGTTTGCTCCGGTTAACCAGGTTGTCCAACCCCGTTTGGAGGCTCCGGAAACAACAAAATGATTAACTTTTCTTTTAATTTCCTTTCTCGAAAATTTTTGAACAATATCCATTGCTCTGATCGCACTTTTCGTCATCGGAAACAACAGAGGCCATGTAAAATCGTGATCGCTAAGGTAATTATGTAGTGTATATGAAATTAAGGCATCTTCAGTGAGATCGTCGTACAAAGGTTGATTAGGCACCTGCCAGAGTAAGGCAACAACAGTCATATTTGTGGTTGCCAGTTTACTTAAGGAAGTCGTGAGCTCCTCATCCCATTTATGAGTATTAGGCTTACCGTCTTTTAAACTACCTCCAGTGATAAATAATAAAGCATCATTATATTTCAAAATATCAGGAACAATAATGAACATTTCATGATTCCAAAAAATGCCTCGCCATTGCTGCGAGGTAAATAAAATGCGATACAAGGTGACGCCTTCACTCTTTTTTTTATCCTGAACCTCCCATTTGAAAGATTTATCGGAATTATGAAGGTAGGCTTGTAGGGCTGTCTCAGGGGTGACAGGTTTGCGTGGATTCGCAAATATAATCGTTGCAGAAAAAACAAAAACAAATAATGTATTTATTAATCTCATGATAAAAGAGTAATTAATCTTAATTTTTAGTTTCCAAATTAGTTAAATCGTAAAAGCAACTTTGGGTGGTTGTAATATAGAAAGTCTTTGCTGCAATATCGCCATTTTGAATTATTTCAAATCCACCTTTTCCTGCCAATTGTAAGGTTTTGAATACTATTCTATCTTTACTATCAAACCTCAGCCTAAAAAAGTATTAACTATATAAAAGCAAATCATTCCAACAATTGCAGAGGCAGGAAGCGTCAGAACCCATGCAATCACCATCTGACCGGCGACACCCCATCGCACTGCAGTGAATCGTTTTGATGAACCAACTCCGAGGATGGAGGAAGAAAAAACATGAGTAGTGCTAATAGGAGCACCCATCAAAGAGGCAGAGATTATCACGAGTGAGGAAGAAGTCTCAGCGGCAAATCCGTGTATTGGCTCCATTTTGAAAATCTTTTTTCCCATAGTTTTGATAATTTTCCAACCCCCATTTGCTGTACCTATAGCCATTGCAAGTGCACAAATTACCTTAACCCAAAAAGGAACCTCAATTGTTGGTATTTTATTAAACAGGAATAAAGCAAGAGTAATGATACCCATTGTTTTTTGTCCATCGTTGCTGCCATGGCTTAATGCCATAAATCCGGAAGCGATAACTTGTAATCGCCTGAACATTTTGTTCATTTTTCGCGGATTAAGTTTACATGTAATCCAAGCCAAGGCCAGCATCAAAAGATACCCGCCAATAAAACCGGCTAAAGGAGAAAAGAACAGTGGTATTATAACTTTATCAAGTATGGAACCGAACTGCAAAGTATCCCATCCTTTGTAAGCAATTGCAGCCCCAATAAGGCCTCCTATCAGTGCATGTGACGATGAGGATGGAAGTCCGAAATACCACGTAATCAGATTCCATAATATTGCTCCCAGCAAAGCAGCCAATATAATGGTTTGACAACCGGCAATAATCTCAGGGTTTACTATGCCCTTTCCGATTGTAGAAGCCACGTGAGTTCCAACAAAAGCTCCGACAAAGTTCAATGCGGCAGCCATAGTAACAGCCTGTAAAGGCGAAACAACCTTTGTTGAAACAATGGTTGCGATTGCATTAGCACTGTCATGCACGCCATTGGTATAATCAAATACAATAGCAATGACAATGATCAAGACCAACAGTACAGGTATATCAGGCATTTTTCAGAGTTATTCCTTCTATAACATTTGCCAACACTTCGGCATTGGCGATAGCTTCTTCAATTCGATCGTAAATATGCGACCATTTAATTATTTCAAGCAGGTCGCCAGTGTTTTCGGTAGGACGTTCATAAGTCTCTCCAAGCAATAGCAGCAGTAGCATATCAGCTTCCATCTTTAGCACCCTAACCTTTTCAGCATGTTCTTCAACCTCTTTCCTCTTGCTTAACTGATCAAGCATTAAAGAAATTGATCCAATCATCAACTTAAGTTTAAGTATTAAATCAGTTGCACCGGGGGCAATCAGCTTAAAGTGGTAAAATCCGATACGGGTGGAAATTGCTTTTATGGAATTAAGGGCATTTTCCTGTGCCATATTTATTGCGTGAATGTCCTCTCTGTCAATAGGAGTAATAAAGGTGAGGAAAAGCTGTCTCGCAATATCTTTGGAAATGGCATTTCCCTCATTCTCATTTTTTATTATTTTGCTGCACTTCTCAGCAATGTTAGTGTAATCATAAAATAACTCATACAAAACATTCACAGTATCAACCACATTATCATTCTGCTGTTTGAATAATGTGAAAAATTTTACTACTTTAGGAAAGAAATTCAGTGCCATAGATTTTCAGTTTATAAGGTCATAAAATTAGTAATAAAATTATTCAAAAATACAACACCATAAAAAAACCAGAAAAAAAAGGAAACAAGCATATAATGCCTGTTTCCCACTAATTTTGTAAAGTTGATAACCTTATTGAAGCAGCCAGATCTTAGAGAATTCGGTATCCCCCTTATCTAATTTGCCAACTGCTGTTTGATAATTTGTAGCGTTATTGGCCATTTCCGTTTCAGGATATCTGTAGCGCAATGGAAATTGGTATCCGCCAATACTCAAATAGGCATTCTTTTCAATAAATGGAACTCTTGTTCTTCGGTAGTCTGCATAAGATTCTGCACCCATTAAAAAAAGTCCAAGCCATTTTTGTAATCCAATTTTAGCCAATTTCTGAGCCGAAGTTCCTGTGGCTGGGAATTTCGCTTTGGGATTAGTGAAATAATTGGATGGAAGAGGTTCGCCCCATCTTTTTAGAGCCATTTCAACACCTTTCTTGTAATAATCCTCGGCAGAACCCACAGTAATATAACCTTTTACGTGAGCCTCTGCAAGCAGGAACTGCACCTCATCAACCTGTAAGGCACAAGCTTTCAAAAGCGGATTTGAATTTTCGTTAAGCAGTTTTGAAAAAATAGAGACCTTATAGTTCCATTTGGTATCAGGGAATACATAACTGCCATTGGCACCTAAGACATCAATAAAACTTCCTGCCGGATAACCGGCGTGAATGGTCATTGAATCCTGTATCAGCTTATATACATTATTTATCTGAGCCCTGCTGCGATCCATGTATTCCCAGAGAATATCATAAGTATATCCTTTTTGGACAATAGTTCTTTTTCCATATTTAATTTTGGTACTGGGATCAGTAAAGGAATTAATATTAATTGAATCAATCTTGTTTGACCAAGGTCTTTCGATAGGTGCTACCCATACTTTTAGTCTCTCATCGTTCAGTGCTTTGAGGGAGTCTATAAGTGTTTTGCATGGACGATTAAGCAGAAAATTATCACTATAACCCATATATAGTGCACCCATAGGCCATGAATAGGTTCTGTCGCCACCCTGATAATTAATGGATGCATTATCTGTTACATCGCTCATTAAGGGCAACGCAGCAACAGCAGCAATATCAGCCGGAGCTGTGGCCAATTTACCTGAGACTCTCATTAATAATCTCAATCTAAGAGAGTTGGCAAATTTTATCCATTTCGTTTTATCGCCTCCGTAAAACAGGTCGTAGGTCTTATCAATTTCTTCAGTACCTTCAGTCAACAACTGTGTAGCATTCTTCAAATCCAGAATCAGCGCAGGATAAATATCCTTTTGATCATCAAATTTTGGGAAAAGAATTCCATCCTGACCATGCAAACCATCTGTATAATAAATGTCGCCGTACAAATCAGTTGCTGACGACCAGAGTAATGCCTTGAAAATAGTAAAGATACCTTCATAGTTTTTCAACTTTTTTGCATGAACAATGTCTATGGCAGCCTGAACTAATTTAATCTGTGCTGTAATAGAATACAAATCTCCTTTTGGTTTTTCAAAACCTTGATAGATGTTATCACCTGCGCTTCTGTTACCTTGAAAATATTGCATGGTAGCTGCCAGTATAGTTGAGTTTACTCCGCCAAGTCCATGATAAGTAAAAGTGGACTTTTGAATTACTGAAGATAACAATAGGTTGGGTTCTGCTGACTCTAAGACATCTCGTCTCTGTAAAATCTCATCTTCTCTTAACATCTTTTTTGAGCAGGCAGTAAAGACGAAAAGAACTATAAGTGCAAATAATATCTGTTTTTTCATAATTGCAATAGATTTTAACGATTAAAAATCGAATGATAATTTGAATCCATAAGATCCGATTGAAGGTAATGCTTTACTAACAATTCCTTGCCCTGAACCGATACCTTCGAATGCTGTTTCCGGATCACAGTTGGCATCGTCCTTATTCCATTGGAAGATATTTCTTCCAACAAAACCTATAACAACGTTATCTATTTTCCATTTTTTTGTAAAACGGGATGGAAGAGTGTAATCTATTGTTATCTCCTTAATTTTAAAATTAGTAGCATCACGCAACAACGTCTGAGGGAAAGCATATAACTCCTGACCCAATAATAAGCCTGGTAATCCCCAGAAAGTCGCCAACGGATCAGCACCGTTTACTATATAGTCAGCATCGTTGTTTGGATTTCCTCCCGGCTTCAACCATACTCCCTTCATGTAGCAAGCGTCATCGGTTTTAACATTTGTACCATAGGTAGCATAAGTCTGTACGAGATTAGCCATGATTGAATATTTCATATCAGCAGCATTTGGCCAGGGATATCCACCGCTTGCAGCATCACGACCACCGGATTCATAATCATTTGTACCGTTTACCTTATCTCCGATTGTATGTAAAGAGTGCCCGTTGGTAACAGATCCACGCTCTAAGTCAGAAATATATTGGCCTCCCTTTCTTAGGCTTCCTACAAATCCAAACCTCAGGTTTTTCCATTTAACAGAAGTATTCATTCCAAGAATGAAATCAGGATTGTAATTCCCGATAGATTGACGGTCCTTTTCGTTGGTTGAATATTTCCAGTCGGTTCCGCTATCAGAAATTACTAACATTCCGGCATATTTACTTGTTTCCGGCATTCTTTGAAATGTTCTGGTAGCCCACATGGTTCCAATTTTTTCTCCTTCGGCCAATCTGATACTAATGTTCGGTCCGTTACCATAGAATGTGTATCCGTTTGGTACATATTCCTTGGAAAGTTTGGTAATTTTTGAATCAACCTTGCTGAAGTTGAACCCTAGATCCCAGTTCCAATCCTTTGACCTGACAGGATTAAAATTTAATGAAAATTCAAATCCCTCTGCTTCAACAGTACCCACATTGGTTAACATACCACCATAGCCAACCCCAGGGGAGGTTGGAATATACCCCTGCTGATTATCATGTACCTTTTTGTAAATTGTAAATTCTGCTGATACACGACGATTAAATAAAGCAATATCAAAACCTCCTTCATAAGAAGTGGTTACTTCTGCCTGAATGTTAGGATCAACCAAGGTACCTCCAATATTGACAATTTTAGTGCTTCCATAATCAAGCGAATTAAAGCTGAAAGTATTGTTGCTTCGAGGTTTACCTATACCGTGTCCAACCTGAGCAATACCTGCTCTAAATTTCAACAAATTAATAAACTCCGGCAATTTGAAAGTAGAGGAAGCTATCCAGCTCAATGAAAGGGATGGATAAAAATGTTGGTTTTTATCTTCTTCCAAAATACCGCTCCAATCGTTTCTTCCGGAAATATCAAGGTATATCTGGTCGGCATAACCAAGTTGTCCGGTTGCATAAACGCTTTGGGATTTGCCGATTCCCCAACTGTTTGCTGAAGTCATTGTTCCTGCTACGGCATTGCTTAAAGAGTAGTCATTTGCCCGCACAAGTTTTTCAGCATTCGCCGAATAGTAATAACTGTTGCCGAAAGCATAGTTATACCCCAAGGTAGCATTTGTGGTAAATTTTCCAAATCCTTTGTTCCAAATCAACATCAAATCGTTCTGAACTGAAAGTCCATTTGTTGCCTGAACGGAATACTTTCCATCCTTCATATTTTGGTCAGCAAAATCCTTTCCACGTTTATACTCATAATTGTCGCCATTGTAGTCAATCCCAGTGCGAGCCATCATTTTCAAAGCCTTTGTAAGCTCTAAATCCAACTGAACTTTCCCAAAGAGGTTATCCTTACGGTAAGTGTTTATTTCAGAAAAGACATACATATAAGGATTATTTGCATAAGGTGTGCCGTCAGGTTTGTAATAGGGAGAATTTTGCTTAATACCTTCGAAACCAGTTTTCCATACTGTTTGCATTTCTTTCACCGGTTGTATATGTGCAAGGAAGCTATAAGTCAAATCCTTTATTGCCTCACTGTTAGCAGCGGTTTTGTTGGGACTGTATTGACCCATATAATTGCCATTCAGCGAAATTTTCATTTTTTTTGTTATGTTGTATTCTGCACTGAAGTTAGCGTTAATACGATCAGTAAGGTTGTTGGGCATTACGCCGATATTCGACATTTTACCAATACCAAAACGAAATGATCCATCCTTGTAATTCCCGGCTACACTTGCATTAAAATTTTTTGTAACTCCGGTTTGCATAAATTCCTTCAAACGAATCTCATCTGCAGCCTGAAATAATCTTGTTTCAATCCGTTGAGTTACAGTATTGTATTGATCAATTGTAAGATCCGGGAAATCAGAAAATTTTGCACCCCAGTCATAACCTTGTCCCGGAAGCATGTAAGAGGAACGTACACCAATCCCATATTCTGTTTGCGTTTTGAAAAAATTGTAAGGGCGATCAAAAAAGACAGAAGAGTTTACAGAAACCCCGATCCCTTTTTTGCCTCCTTTCCCGGTTTTGGTGGTAATCATGATCACGCCGTTACCTGCAGCAGATCCATAAAGTGCGCCGGCACTTGCGCCCTTCAGAACCGATATACTTTCTATATCGTCAGGATTTAGTTGTGACAACAGGTTTCCAAAGTCTGCACCATTACGGTTATCAATACCCGCAGTTCCCATTGGAATTCCATCTATAACGAATAAAGGCTGACTTGAAGCAGTGGAAGACTGAATATTTAAACTTGTAGCTCCACGGATAGTTACAAATACTGATCCTGCAGGATCGGTACTCGCAGATGTAAAGTTAACACCGCTGACACGGCCATCAAGTGATTTTACAAGGTTAGGATTTCCTCCCCTTGCCAGATCATTTGACTTAACCTCGGAAACTGAATAGGCTAATGACTTTTTATCTCTTGAAATGCCAAGTGCTGTTACCACAACCTCCTCAACTCCCAGTGCAATAGCAGTGAGAGTGATGTCTATCCTGCTTTGATTGCCAACAATCACTTCTCTGGAATTCATTCCAATGAAAGAGAATACCAATGTAGCACTATTAGGTGCTGTAATTGAATAATTCCCATCATTATCGGTTGCAGTTCCAATGGTAGTCCCTTTAATGAGTACGCTCACTCCTGGTAAAAACTGACCTGTGTCATCCTTTACACTCCCTCTTACAATATTCTGAGCACAAAGATTGTGAGTTATCACAACAAAAAAGCACAGCAACATTGCTTTAAGCAATTTTCTTTTCATTATTAATAATTTTTGTTAGTTGTAATATTTCCAATACTTATTTTTGATTAAAATCTTATAAAGCTTACAGGTAAACAAAATTTGCAACCTGCTTTCAACATATTATTATGGTGCCACTTCAAAATAAACGTTCAAAACCAAATTAGGCTTGCCTACCTGTCCGGGAGGAGTTACAGCAGAAACGAAGAGATTTGCGATCATTTGAGTATCAGTTATTGACTGTATGATACATTCACTGGAGAAATCTTTAATACCCAGAAAACCTCCGTTTGTAAAACTAAGTGTCAATACGTTGCTGTAAGTAACAGCAGATGCATTTACACCATCCGGAGAAGTTGTAATTGTAAAATTTTTATTTTCATTAATTGTGAAAGTTGCACCGGCAGGAGTTGTGAAAGGTTTGGCATAAGAAAGTCCGGAACCACCTGCATTGCCAATATTCGGAACGCCGTTTAAGGCACAATACACATAGCCTGCAAAAATCCCACCACCATTTGGATAAATTTTTAAAGTACCATCACTTTTAAACTCGAAGGTATCTCCATAAACCTGACTCAAGCCGACTGCTGACAAAATTCCTCCCGGATACGTTTTATAGTTGGGGGTGAATGTTGCAGTGGCAAAATTAATGTTAAAAGTAGGAGCACCGGAACTTATTCGCCACTTTTTCGATTTTGGAGCAACGGGAGTACCACCAGTAAGATACTCCATTTTAGTCTTTGCAGGTATTGTAATTGAGTTTTTAACAGTGACTTCACCACCCGGACCTTTAATTGTTAATGAGACTTCAAAGTTAACAGCAACAGCAATTTGGTTATAAGTATGAACCGGAGCTTTAAGTGTATTAATATAGCTGCCATCACCAAAATCCCATTCATATTTACTATCTCCAGTCACCACAGCAGTGAAGGTAACTACACCCCCCTCAATCTTGGTAGTAAAAGAGGCCGTAGGTGCAGGAGTATCCTTTTTGCAGGTAACAAAAAGAATCAAACCTAAAAATAACATAATAGATAATTGGAAAATTTTTTTCATAATTTACATGAATTGGTTAAAAATCAAATTCTTACTTTTTATTATTTCTTGCCTAATTTTAACAATTTATCAAATCAATTGTTTAACCTTAAACGTTTTTTAAAAAATTTCACCAGTAACTCTGAAACGGAAAATGATTTTTAGAAGTAATATTTTTATGAATAAGCCTATTAGTTCTAATTTATTCGAAACAGAAACAAAGTTGAAAGTTTTAAACGGACATATTTTGTGCAATATTAACAAATATTCATAGAATATTAACCCATAAATAATCTTTTTTATATATCGTAATATCATAAAGTTATCAGTATGCGACAAAGGGAGTAGGATAAATATATTTAACAAACATATTCAGAAAAATGTAATTTTGTTGAAAAGTGAAACTAAAAGCAGAAAATGAAAACTATTAAAGAGTTGCTTCAGGAATTAGGATACAGTGCCTTATGGACTGTACTTTTAACTCTATTATTTCTCTTGTTTAACATGTCTGAGAACTCTTTATCAGACATGCTGATCGCTCTGCCATACTTTGTTGTGTTATATTTTATATTTTTCTTAATCGGTAAGGATGTGGTTTTGGTCAGGATGGCAAAATGGATCGGTCTTGATTTTGTAAAAACAATGGTTTTCCCTTTATTGATGGTTTTACTTTATGGATCTTACTTGCTCCTAAACAAGCAAAATAATTTCTTTGGAGCACTCCCTGTCGTTTTGTACTTGATTATTGCCCCAGCATTAATGTTTGTTGCGAGAAAGGTAATGTACAATAATTCGAAAATAAACTGGATCGATTTTACCGCTTTTGTTTTGTTTTTGCTACCCACAACTTTTATTGGTGGTAGTTATCAGGGGAATCTTCCATTTAATGGTAACGGTTTTGATTCGGTTTATCGTATTGCTTTTATGCTGATTGCGGTCTATTCATTTAATATTCTTTGGAGATTAGAGAATGTTGGCTTCTTTGCTGTACTCAATTGGAATTACATATTGACTGCTCTTTGGGTTTGGCTTGTTTTCTATTTATTTGTTATGATTGTCGGATATTCGGTTGATTTTATAAAAATAACAGGATACGAGATTGCGGGGTATGCATTGCTTAGGAAAATTGCCCTAACACTTGTAATTACATTTTTGCATACTGCAATTTTTGAGGAGTTGTTTTTCAGAGGAATTCTGCAAAATATGCTGACTAAAAGGATTGCGCAGACCAAATCATGGAATATATTCTGGCAGTGGGGATTAGCATTACTTTTACCTTTGGCTGTTTGCGTTGGATATACTTTAAAAGGTGGAATGCAATGGTTTCCAGCTTTAATGACCCTAATAATTTTTGGTGCTGCTTTTACCATTGAGCGTTCAACCAAGAACGAGTCCGGAGTATATACAGCCTTGGCAATCACAAGTGTTATATTCGGGTTAGTTCATTACCATTCCGGTGCAATTGTCTATATTGGTTTTGCATGTGTTGCAGGATGGGCTTACGGTTTTACATACATCAAAACCAAAAATGTTTTCTACAGTGCTCTTGTCCATACTCTTGTGAATTGTTCAACACTAATTTTTGGATTGGAATTTATAAAATAGCTTTTCATTATGAATAAAATTACCGGAACCCGAAAAATTGCCAGATATACTCTGTTAGTTGCTATCGTTTTGTCTCTAATTTACTATTTTGGTTTTGCTTTTCCTTTTCGTGGTATGCCGTTCAACGGACAAAGACATGGAAATCCTCCATTAACACCTGCCTGGGCATTGGAATGTTGGCTTTGGGAGGATGATTCAAATACCGCACAAAGGGTTGACACTTTACTGAAAGGGTATGCTGATTATGATATTCCTGTTCGGACCATCCTTTTAGATAGTCCCTGGAGTTTGAGGTACAACGATTTTGCTGTGGACACTTTTCGCTATCCAAACCCTGAAATATGGTTTAACAAATTACAGAACAACGGATACCGCGTAGTATTGTGGATGACTTCAATGATTAACAGTAAGAGTAAAGATACTAGGATTCCCGATTCTGAATCATGGTTTAATGAAGCAAAAACGAACGGGTTTGTAGCTGGAAAGGGAGACCAGATTAAATGGTGGAAAGGGAAGGGTGGTTTTATTGATTACACAAATCCTAAAGCTGTTACCTGGTGGCACAGCTTACAACAACAGGTTTTCGATTATGGCATAGATGGTTGGAAGCTTGACGGTACAGCTACACTTTTTTATACACTACTTGGACCGATTCCTTTATTTTACAAAACGACTAATGCTGGAATACTGGCAACCCGAAACTACATGGACTATTACTACAGAAGCGAATATCAACATGGCCTAACTAAAAATCCCGAATTTATTACCTTAGCTCGCGCAATTGATCGTTGGTACCACCCTGAGGGATTTGCACCGATTGATGCTGCTCCGGTTACCTGGGTTGGAGATCAAAAGCATACGTGGGAGTCAACAAATGAAATAACAGAAGAAGATCAACAGAATAGCGATATTTCAATAGGAGGAATAGATGGAATAGAGTTGGCTTTAGAAAACGTCATGGCAAGTGCCAAACTCGGGTACAACATCATAGGCTCCGATGTGGCCGGTTTTTCCGGAAATACTATACCTCCCCGGTTATATATTCGTTGGTCACAGTTTTCCGCTTTTTGTGGTTTATTTCTGAATGGAGGTCACGGAGAAAGGGCTTTGTGGAAACGGTCGCAGCAGGAACTTGAAATCATCAGGAAATTTTCGTGGCTACATACTGAGTTAATCCCCTACATTTACACTTATGTTGTCAAGGCACACAGTGGAGGTACATTACTTCAGAGACCTGTAACAGGCAAATATCACTATCTTTTTGGTGATAATCTACTTGTCGCACCAATATATAAAGATGAGTTATTGAATAAAATTACCCTGCCTAAAGGTGAATGGAGATATTTTTTCAATGATAAAGAAGTCATTAAAGGTCCTTCAACTTTTGATCGTGAGTTTCCGCTTGATGAATTTCCGGTTTATATTCGCGAAGGATCGATTATTCCAATGGATATAAAACGCGATTACACACAAATCGGCGATAAAAATTCAGCGGGATATTTGACTCTTCTGATTTATCCTGATGGTAAAAGTGATTTTACTGTTTATCATCCTGATAAAAGCGGGAGCACAACAATATGTGTTATGGAAAACCATGAAAAAATAATTGTGACATTAACAGGCATACAGAAACCCCATATTCTCAGGATAAATATACCTGCAAAGCCTAAAAGTATTAAATTCGATAACACAGTTCTTTTAGATTCAATGAATTACAACTATGATAAAAAACAATCGAAATTGATAATCAGAACTGATATCTACCAAATCGGTAAATATACCATATACAGATAGTTGTTTTTGACATTACCAAGGAAATTCATTAATTTATATGTTATATATTTCTCATATAATACTAATCAATCAAACTTTTGCAAAGAGGTTCAGGTTATTCTTTTATTGCTTATTTAGAATGAATATATATTACTGAAAAATAACATATTTTTGGTAGAAACATCGAAATATGTATATATATTTACGTTTTAGTGAACTCGTTAAAATCTACTGCTTTATGGAAAACAAACAACCTTCATTTTACGAGGAAGTCAGGGGAGATGGAGTATCCCGAAGAGATTTTCTTAAGTTTTGCACCACAATGGCTGCTTTTCTTGGATTAGAGTCAAGTGGTGTAGGTCAAATCGTTAAAGCACTTGAGACTAAGCCGCGGCTTCCCGTCATTTGGTTTCATTTTCAGGAATGTACTTGTTGTAGCGAGTCCTTTATCAGGGCTTCGCATCCAATTGTCGCCAATATAGTATTGGATAAGATCTCGCTCGACTATCAGGAAACCCTAATGGCAGCTTCCGGTTTTCAGGCTGAAGACGCATACAAATCTGTAATGGCGAAATACCCCGGCGAATATATTGTAATGGTTGAAGGTTCTATTCCTACAAAGAATGAAGGCTACTGTTGCATAGGAGGCCGGAGTGCACTTGAAATTCTTGAGGAAGCCGTTAAAAATTCAAAAGCTGTTGTTGCTTGGGGGAACTGCGCATCTTCCGGATGTGTCCAGGCAGCCCGTCCAAATCCTACAGGAGCCAAACCTGTCCACGAGGTAATCAGCGGCAAACCTG
The DNA here is from genome assembly GCA_903834845.1 of uncultured Bacteroidia bacterium. GTDB lineage: Bacteria > Bacteroidota > Bacteroidia > Bacteroidales > Prolixibacteraceae > JAAFHB01. The sequence continues at coordinate 26,961 of CAILKW010000027.1, forward strand.
TGATTAATGTACAAGGCTGTCCTCCTATTGCCGATGTAATGGCTGGGGTGGTAGTTCATTTATTAACTTTTGACCGCATTCCGCAACTTGATGAGTTAGGCCGTCCTAAAGCTTTTTATTCACGCAGGGTTCACGATACCTGTTATCGCCGTGCTAATTTCGATGCCGGTTTGTTTGTTGAGTCATTTGATGACGAAGGGGCAAAGCGAGGGTATTGTCTCTATAAGATGGGATGCAAAGGACCTGTAACATACAACTCTTGCGGAATCATTAAATGGAATGATGGCATAAGCTATCCTATTCAATCAGGTCACCCTTGTATTGGATGTTCCGAGGCGGGATTCTGGGATAACGGTCCATTTTATCAACATCTTCCAAGTATTGCAGGATTTGGTATTGAAACTACTGCAGATAAGATCGGCGTTGGTCTTGGTATTGCTACTGTTGCTGGTGTTGCTGCACACGCCGTTGTCACAAACATTCGTAAACATCGTGAGATAACCAATACAAATCAAACATCTTCCAAAACTGAAACTATTAAAGAATAAAAACCATGGCTGAAAGAATCGTTATAGATCCCATCACCCGAATTGAAGGTCATTTGCGGGTTGAAATTGAAGTAAACAACGGAATAATCACTGATGCTTTTAGTGCCGGAACAATGGTACGTGGCATTGAAACAATATTAAAAGGTCGCGACCCGCGCGATGCCTGGGCTTTTGTAGGCCGTGTTTGCGGTGTTTGTACCTCGACTCATTCCTTAACTTCTGTGCGAACTGTAGAAAATGCCCTTGGTATTTCAGCGCCACCCAATGCTGAACTCATTCGAAACCTGATGGCAAATGCACTTTATATTCAGGATCACGTTGTACATTTTTATGTTCTTCATGCACTCGACTGGGTTGACGTTGTCTCTGCACTTAAGGCCAATCCTGCCGAAGCTTCCCGTATTGCACAAAGCATATCCCCGTGGGCAAAAAGCTCTGTAGGCTATTTTTCGGATATTCAGAAAAAATTTAAAAATTTTGTCGAAAGTGGACAATTGGGCATTTTTGCCAATGGCTACTGGGGACATTCGGCTTATAAATTACCACCTGAAGTGAATCTTATCGCAGTGGCTCATTATCTTGAGGCACTTGAATGGCAAAAAGAACTTGTGAAAGTTCATACAATTTTTGGTGGAAAAAATCCTCATCCCAATTATCTTGTTGGAGGCGTTCCATGCTCCATTAATATTGAGGAAGCAAATGCTGTTAATGCCGAGCGTCTTGCAATGGTTGGAAAGCTTTTTGAAGATGCAAAGACATTTGTCAATCAGGTTTACATCCCCGACTTACTCGCGATAGCTTCTTTCTACAAGAGCGATTGGGGAGCAATAGGCGGAGGTTTAACAAATTATATGTCATTTGGAGATTTTCCCACCAATGGATATAACAACCCGGAAAGTTTTAAAATGCCACGTGGGGTAATTTTAAATCGTGATCTTAGCAAAATCCATGAAATTAAAGCTGATGACCCCATGCAGATTCAAGAATATATAAATAATTCGTGGTACGATTATTCAAAAGGTGATAAAATTGGTTTACATCCCTGGGATGGAGAAACCAACCTTAATTATACCGGACCTAAACCACCTTACGATCATCTTGATGTTTCTAAAAAATACAGTTGGGTGAAAACCCCTCGATGGAAAGGGTATCCCATGGAAGTAGGTCCGTTAGCCAGGATGCTTGTTGGGTATGCCTCTGGGCGTGCCGAATATAAGGAAGTAATTGATAGTACACTTAAAGCTTTAGATGTACCTGTTGCAGCATTATTCTCTACTCTTGGCCGCACAGCAGCCAGAGGACTCGAAACAAAACTAACATGCGATTGGGCATTGGAGTTTTTTCAACAGCTTCTTTCAAATATTAAAAATGGCGATTCCCGTACTCAGAACAATGACAAATGGGAACCTAAAACCTGGCCAAAAATCGCAAAAGGCATTGGAATGGTTGAGGCTCCCCGTGGTGCATTATCTCACTTTATTGTAATTGACGATAAAAAAATCGCAAATTATCAATTGGTTGTTCCTACAACTTGGAATGCATCTCCACGCGATCTGCAAGGTAAAAGGTCAGCTTTTGAAGAATCACTGATTGGAACACCTGTTGCTGATCCCAAAGTGCCGTTGGAAGTACTTCGTACTATACATTCATTCGATCCATGTCTTGCCTGTGCTGTACATGTTTATGATGAAAATGGAACAACTATTCATGATTTAAAAACTTATTAAGCCATGAGAAGCCGTTCCATCGCTTTACGTGAAGTGTTTGTTTGGGAATTGCCTGTTCGCTTTTATCACTGGATCAACGCATTATGTATTACCGCTCTATGTATTACGGGTTTTATTATTGGTGATCCGCTTGCGATAATGAAAGGAACCGAAGCTTATTTTAATTATTGGTTTGGAACCGTCAGATTTATCCATTTTGTCTTTGCTTTTCTCTTCTTCTTCAATTTCATATTTCGCATTTATTGGGGATTTGTTGGAAATGAATTTTCGAGTTGGAAGAATTTTATCCCTCTTAAACGTTGTCAGTGGAGGGAAATTCTTGATGTAATAAAAGTTGATGTTCTCCAGGTTACGCATAAACAGATTGATTCAATTGGCCATAATTCGCTGGCAAGCCTTGTTTATTTCATTACTTTTCTAATCTTTCTGGTTCAATGTCTCACCGGATTTGGCATGTATTCAGCCATGAGTGATTCTTTTTTACCGAAAATGTTTGCCTGGATAGTTCCAATGATGGGTGGGGATATAAATGTCCGTCAACTTCATCACATTCTAATGTGGACTTTTATCTTGTTTGCAATAGTACACGTTTACCTTGTTTTTTATCATGACTATATTGAACGGCGCGGAGTAACCTCTTCAATGATAGGTGGTTGGAAATTTATCGAAGAAGACGTGATTGAAAGGCATGAATCCAAAACTGAGGACTGTCCGAAAAATAATTGAAATTATTTACCGTTAATATTGATATCATTGCAAAATAGTGTTCTGGTTCTTGGAATAGGAAATATTTTGATGAACGATGAGGGAGTTGGAATTCATGTTGTTTCTAAACTCGAGCAAGAGGGATTTACCGGAGCTGATCTTATAGATGGGGGTACCGGTGGATTTCATCTGCTCGGGTTTATCCAGTCGTACAAATCTGTTATAATTATTGATGCTTCAATTGATGAGTTTCCAACCGGAAATATCAGGATTTTACATCCAAAGTACGCCAAAGATTTTCCCAAACAACTGAGTGCTCATGAAATAGGTCTAAAAGATCTGATAGATGCAGCATTTTTGTTGGGTAATATGCCAGAGTTACATCTTGTAGCAATTTCAATAAAAAATTTCCAGGAAATGGGGATGGACCTGACTCCTGATGTTGAGGCTACTATTCCAGAGGCTGTAAAATGTGTAAAGAATCTTGTAAAAATATTGAATATTTGAATAGATAACTAAAAATGCTTTTTAGTCATCAAGGCTTTTTTCAAGTATGTACATACAGTTTCACTTACAATCCGTAAACAATAATTCCTTGGAATAAGCAACAATAATTTTTTTTGATAGTTTCATCTGTATTTGTTTTTGTTGTAATCGTCTGTCAATTATTTATAAAGAAGCTTTAGAGATTAAATTTTCATCTTATTACTTCCTTTTGTTGAGAATGACCAAAATTAGTAAAATCGATTAGTGCTTAAGCTGTTATTAAAATCAATTTTGACGCAATATTTTTTTCAAGCCAATCCATTTGCTTTTCAATCATTGTAATGAGCTTTCCTAAAATAAGAATTCCATCCTAAAACCCATCAGCATAAACTGTTGATGGGTATTAAGAAGGTATTGTAAATCCATTTATTTTATTGTTGATGAAATGTCACCGACAAACTCGAGTGTCCCACCCTGATCGACCTGCCAGCTCTCACCGAGGGTCCCTTCCCAGCAATGCCAGTTATCATACTCGTTGATAAAGGCACAAGCATTGAACGCTAATTTCAAGTCCGGTTTAGGATTCAACCCTAATGCTTTTAAGGGGATAGCCCACTCTCCTATCCATCCTTTCCTCGGTTTTTCCATAATCTTTGAAACATATTTTGTACCTGCATAGAGACGTTCGGCCAACATACTATTTGCACCTGCATCGGTGACACTTTGTATTGTGCCATCAACATAAGAGCGAAGAACAAAGGTGACCGGTTTGTTTTTTTCAAACCCGCCTATTGATATTTCAAGTCCGTCATTTTTACCCCATGTTTCACCCTTACTGATATTTGCAATGTCGAACATTGTTACCATAGCCCCAATATACAGGAATTTGTTATCCCACGAAAACTTCAATAACACTGGGGCACCACTATAAGCCTGTCGAGATGGTTCCCTGTCGAGACGCTGAAATTCCCCTTTCCATTCATCGCCGGTAAACTCCCCATCCAATGTTGGTGCTTTGATAGAACGTAGAATCATAATTGGTTTGGTTTTATGAGATGGTACAGGAGTAAAGGGCATCACTGAATCTATCGTAAAAGCCTGTGGCCGGTTATTTTTATCACGGCTATTACTGAAAGTTTTATTGCCCTTCCAAGTTGTTACAGCATTAGGTGATAGTATTTTGATTGTTCCAGGAGCCACCAAGGTATTGTTTTCGAATGAGAATTTGGCCGACGATTGGAAAGACAAAATCATATCATCGTCTGTGATGAAAACATTATCACGTATAATTGAATTGCGGGCAATATGGTTATGGATAGGCCTTGTCACGCCAATGGATACATTTTTCTCAACAATACAGTTGTATGAACCTTCGTCAAGATAGTAGGAACTAACACCGTATCCTGTACCGGATGACGCAATATCGCGGGCTACATTACCGCGCAATATGCAATTGCTCGCTCCGAAAGTATAGATTGCAGCTCCGTCATGTATCTCGCGCATAACCCTGTAAATAAGATTCTCTTCGATAAGAATATCTGTTTTACCGACTATCATTCCGGAGTAGGGTACATTATGGATCTCATTGCGGTAAATGTGATTATGACTGCCATTCGATGAAAGTCCAACAGCACTCGGATAATATATGCCTACATCGTTAATGTGATTGCGTCCGAAAAACAGGTTGGTTCCGTCAATTTTGGCACCGCCTCCACCTATGTTGTGAACATGGCAATCAATAATATGGCAATCATTCATTTGTGTAGCTGAGATTCCAAGTCCACCAACATTGGAGATTTCGAGCTTTTCAATATTGCATTTGACCGTGTTTTCCATGCTCAGTGCACCATCGAACGATGTTGCACCCATGCCCGCCGACTTAAAAGGTATTGTCGTAGCCTGAAGTGAAAGTCCACGGATCGTTATATTTTCTGCTTTATTATCGTTACCTCCGGTAATGCGGATAATTCGCTCCATTTTAGGAGCAATAATTTTGATTTTCGCCATATCCTCTCCTTCGAGCGGCCAGTAAACAAGGCGACCAGCTGTGCGGTCGAGATACCATCTGCCAGGTTTTGTCATTCCCTCACGTGTGTTCCAAATAACATAGTCTTTCTTTCCAAAACCTCCGGGGGGATAATTTGTAGGCTTAGTGAAGATTAATGTATGATTCTGAATATCGTTTCGCGCCACACCTGCCAACGATTCGTCCCACATGTGATATACCCTGATCTCTGCATTCAAGATATCAAGCGTTTCAGGAATGTCTTTAGGATTGTAACGCATTGTTATTGATTCTTCATGTGTTGGCTTGCGCGCCCAGCCACCTGCAATTGAAGAGAGCCAGGGTACATCGAAAACGCTTAAATGGGTAAATGTACCAGACTCCGGCATCCTCGCACGTTCCGGCATACGTCCATCCACTACCAGTGCTCTGAAGTCCCATGTTCCTTCTTTTACACCAGGCAGATCGGCGCACCACAACTTTTCACCGTCTCGCCGCCAACCGGATATCGGAGTACCTCCATAAATTATTACTCTTCCGCTTGTATCTGCCTCAATGGTCAAACCATTGTCTCTTGAATCCAATTCAAATGATTTGCTAAGATAATATTCACCCGGCATAACAATTATCAGATGATTACCCGCCTCTGCCTTCCGCGCTGCATCACGTGCAGCTTCAAGGGTTGCGAGTGGCAATGACTTAGTGCCAGGATTACTGTCTAATCCATTAGTTGCTACAACAAAAGTCTTTCCTTTAGAACTCTGTCCCGAGGCAAAAATACCAGGTGCTGCAAAAAACATTGCAATTAATAAAAACAGATGGCTCAATCCGGAATAACCCTTGCAAGTACATTTCCTTTTAACTATCATGTCGTTTTTCATTTTATTCTCATTTTTGTTTTTACTCTAATTCAATGATTTCAGAACGTAATTTTATTTAACATTACGAATTTTCCCAATTTCCTTAAGAGTCTTCAAAAATTCACCGTTGATTAGTCCATCTCTGTCAGGCTGAACATTTAACAGGTAATTAGCTTTTCGTTTATTGCACGTTTGTAATTTATCAACAATAACTTGTGCATCCTGAAGTTTTAAAGGATTTTCACTGTTCCAAAACCATGTTGATCCATCTACAATACAATCGCAAACTTCACTTGGATTGGTATTGTTTACCGGAGGCATTGCTTTCTCCAACTTTTTAACGCTTTTCCAATATGGAAATTCATAACTGTAGATATCTGTATCCTTATAATCGTTTGAATTATTGGCCAATACAATGCAATTGGGCTGTAATTTATGCACCAAAACTTTTATTTTCTGCCAATCCTTTGCAGTATATTTATTTCCATATTGGTCAAACCATAATTCATCAATAATCCCATATTTTGTGAGCAATTCAGTTATCTGTTTTTCAATAAACCCGGTATAGTCACCCTGAGCTTCAGTAGGTAATCCATGCAAGTCTTTTTGGTCTTTGGTGATTTTGTAACCTTTAAATATATCCTCCTTATTCCCGTATTTTGTTGAATAATCGCCGGGGAGACAATAGTAGAAACCAACTTTTAAACCGTTTTTACGGAATGCATCAACAAATTCACGTACAATATCCCCCTTTCCTCCTTTATAATTTTTAAATGCTTGGATACCATGAGTAGTAAATTGACTTGGCCATAAACACCAACCTCCGGTGTGTTTAATTGTTAGTACCCCGTACTTCATTCCTGCTGACTTAGCAGCTTTGGCCCATTGATTACAATTCAGTTTGCGAGGATTAAAAGCAAGAGGATCTTCATATCCTGTAGCCCACTCTCTATTTACAAAAGTGCCCATGTTAAAGTGCATGAACATTCCAAATTCCCATTTTAAAAACTCAGATTGTTTTTGTTGTAAGGCTACATTCAAACCGGTTTCATTTTGACCTGACAATACCACAGGATGGAGAAAAAATGAAAAGCCCAATAAAACGACAATTAAATTTAGGAAACATATATTTTTTGTATTCATATTAAATTGTTTTCTTACTATACTATTTTTTGACTTTGAGCTACCTTAATAAATGCCAAAATATTTTCAAGGCTAGTATCGCTTTCTACAGAGTGCGATGGAGAGAAAATGTATCCACCATCCTTTCCTAATTCAAGCAACCTTTGCGATTCATAAATAACATCTTCAACAGTACCGAAAGGCAATGTTTTTTGCATAGATAAGCCACCATGAAATGCCAATCGGCCTCTGTATTTTGGAAGTATTTTATAAATATCCATTACTTCGGGCTGAAATGGATTGAAGCTATTTAATCCAATTTCAACAAGGTCATCAAACAGTTCGTCCACATCACCGCAGGAATGAATCATCACGTACTTACCAGCATTTCTTACATGCTGATACATACGAAAAAGATAAGGGTAAATAAATTCCTTCCAAAGTTCATAACCCATAATCAGCTCATGTTGCTGCCCCCAATCATCACCAAAATAAATTGCATCAATATCATATTCCAATGCTTTATCAACTTGAGCAATATTGTAATCGCATATTTTCCCCATTAGTACATGTACAAAATCAGGCTTGGTACAAAAATCCATTAAAAGATTAACCATTCCCCGCATAGTCCAAGCTCTTTCGTACAAAGAAAACCCGATTTGAAACACTCTGAACATATCAGGTTTTAAAGCAATTTCAGATTCAATATTAGCAAAAAAACGTGCATCAAGAGGGTTTGGAAAAACATAACCTTCGAGTGTTGGAGCCGGTAGTACAATCCCTTTGGCATCTCCAATATCTTTGTCAATACTTCGGTCCCAAATTACTTTGAAAACATCCTGAAATTGATCGTTTCCCAAATCTTCAAAAAAGCCAATATCACTACCTAATTGGAGAATATGATTTCCAAGAACTCCGTCCAAATCATCAACTCCATAATATTTAAGGAGCATTTCTTTTGGCTCTGCGGTAAACTTGAAAGACCATGGTACATAAGGCGGTCTTTTACCATCAAGTACAGTTCGAATTACTTCACGTTTAATCATTCTATTTTATTATAAAGGTTATTTTTGCTGCCATACCTCCGCTGGGTTTAAGTGAAAACTTCAAAATATCCTTTGCAGAAAGTACTCTGGTTTCAATTTTCACCTGGGTTTCCGTTTTCACTTCATCACCGCCATCTGTATAAATCCGCGCTGTAATATTTATACCTTCACCTAAAAATGAGAGTGGAATTTCGACATCTCTTGCAGTTTTATTCGTAATAGCCCCAAGATACCAATCATTGCCGCTCCGTCTGGCAATAATGGCATATTCACCCGGCTCACCTCCAATCACTTTTGTGTCATCCCATATCGTTGGAATATTTTTCCATAATTCTAACTCAGGAGAAAAGTGGCAATTGCTTTTCATATCTTCACTCCAAAAAAGAAATTGAGCGGGGCTGTAGAATAAAATTGGAAGTGCAAGCCGATGAGCAAATGATGTGGTTAAAGTTTGCTTACAATAGCCCGGAGTATAGTCACCTGCTCCGATCACAAAACGGGTAAAGGGTAACATAGTGGTTTGATCAGCGTCAGGATTAGTCTCATTACCACGTATTCCTTCCTGAGAAATTAGGTTGGGGTACGTGCGCGAAAATCCTGATGGCCGATACTGATCGTGGGGATCAACCATAAGTTTATATTTGGCTGCCTTCTTTACAATTGTATGTAACCATTTTTCCCACTGCTGATTTCCAACTCTAACAAATCCGGGCTTAATACCTACAACACCCCATGATTTATAGAGAGGGAGAAGTTCGTCCAACTGTCTTTCCAAGGCCTGATAATTTACATATAGCCAAATATCAATATTCTTTGTTTTGCCATATTCAATAACCTCTTTCATTGATAATCCGGTATGATCCTTAATCGGCAATCCACTCATTGATCCCACTGCATCAACCTTTCGTGCATCCGAACAATCATTATTCACCGGCCCGTACCAACCCGCATCGAAAATGATTCCGTCTAATCCGTGGGTTACTGCGTAATCAATACATTTGACAGCTCCTTTTGTAGAAAGGGAAATATCCCTGATTATTTTACTGGGTTTAATCCATGAGCAGTCACTAATCTGATTTGGCACATTTAGATTTAACAACAGATAGTTATGCTCTATTAAATCACCAGCTGTTTTGCCTATCAAAACAAGTCTCCACGGGGAATTCTCACCTTTTCTAATATTTCCCTCTCCCCTTAACTGTATTTTGGCTCCTCCGAAAACTGGTCGAACATAAGATCTCGGATAATTGTCAGTAGCAGTTTCGGCAACACAAAGGAAATTTGTACCTGCTTTGGTCAATAAAGGTAATTCGCAGTTAGGTTTTAAATTGCTAATTAGTTGTTTAGCGTAAGTACCCTGCGAAGCTTGTCCGTATTCTACCCAAGCTTCAGATTTTTCCGGAAAAATAAACTCGGTAAATTCATCAACTACGTTCAGAATTTCATTTTTTTTGATGGAAGGGAAACCATAACTTAATGCAATTCCTTCATTATATGCCCTAAAACGTATAACCAATTGGCGATGTGGTGGTATATACTCCTCCAACTGTATTGTAAGTTCATTGTAATTGTCGGGGTAGCTGTTTCGCTCACCATAAATAGGCTTCCATGAGGATTCTTTGCTGATTATACTATGATTTTTTATATTGAAACAGCTGCTTAATTCAGGTGCCCCTCCAATAATAAATCCCAGACGAGATGGTAAAATGACAGGTCTTTCTTCAAATAATACTTCATAAAAGGGTGCATCAGGACTATTGCCTCCAAAACTGTGTACCGATAGTTTCTTTAGAAAAAACGAAACTATTATTTTATTATCCGGTGAATTAACAGTGATTTTATCCTGAGCGTTTAACTTATGCACACAGAATAAACTGACAATTATTGCCAGAAATGAATAGAATCGAATTCGAAATAATATTTTCATAAGTAATACATTGGAACATAATTTAAACCTATTTTCTAAAAATCAAATAGCTATTTTTTCAATCCTGTCAAATCAGACTCTACAATGATTTTTCCATTATCTTGAATGACTTTTGCAGAAAAGTCATCATAGAGTTCAATGTTTGAAGATGTTTTCAATAAAATTTCTTTGTTTTCAACGCTATTGGTTACCAGCTCCATTGTTCCTTTCTGATTGAAAACACAGCCATAGATATTAATTTTGGTTTTTAAGTAATCAGGCATAGCCTTATTTCCATGAAAGTTGATTCGGTTATTCTTAAAACTTGAATTACTAATAGTTATAACATCAACTGGTGTACCTATTGAAAGGAATTCGCTCGGTAGATTATGAAGCATTCTGATGTTATCAAAAGAAAGCTGTTCTTGCATTGGAATTTGTGCACCCGGATAGTAGGAACGGCTAAATTTGTCGTTATCGAAATGAACTGAAAAGCCGATCCTTGGTTTTTCGAGGAAGATGTTACGGAAAATGACATTTCGAACTCCAGCCGTATAAGTAACATCATTTTGAACCACACCCCAATTGATACCATCAAGCACCTGACTACCTGTTTCGTGAGTAGGCTGAGTCACCGATTTATAGACTGTGCCGTCAGCTTTAGCCTGCACACGATAAATTCTGCCGTTAGATACGACAGCATCAGATTGTTGTACCTCCATACCAGGTTTCCAGTCTATCCATCCACCAGCCAGAATTCTACAGAAATAACCAACCGGCTTTTTCCCGTCAGAAAGGTCGTGGCAATTCTCTATTACCCCATCTTCAATCCATCCCAACTCAGGATTGCCTACTGAATAGTCATGAGCATTCAAAGCAATGGCATCGTCATAAGTTTGAAATATACCGTTACTTATGGTAAAACGCTTTCCTCGTCCCAAATGAACACCGTCCTTATCGCCTTTGATGATAACATCGTTGATGATAATATCTTCGAAGGTACAAACATGAATTCCATACTGAGCCTTGCCTATATCCATACATCGAAAGCGGTCAATTGAAAGATCCTTTATGTAGAAAAAGGCCAATTGACCGTGTAATCCATAAGCTTCTTTAAATTTGCGAACGTCCATTCCGTTGACAATGATTTGCAGACCATCAATAGTAATGTTTTGATCGTAGGTTTTGGTAATTGCCCCCTTGTTTACAATGACATGCGAAAACTCACCCTGCTCGTTAACCTTTTTGAGAAATATATTATTTCCGAAAATCAGCGAGGTATTGCTACCAATGTAAACAGTTCCTGCCATATTATATGTTCCAGGCTTACTAACGACTATTGTTCCTGTCTGATCAACAGCACTCTGCAAGGCTTTCAAATTTTCGAGCCCGGTGGCGACAGGCGAAAAGCCAAAATCTGCGGCATTCACAAATCCGGTTTTAATAGGTTCTCCGGATCTCTGTTTTTGCTGAGTAGTCTTAACCTTTCCATAGCCTGTACTCGCAGAGATAAATAATGAGAGAACAAAAAATAAGAATAATTTAGAATTCATAATACTGATTTTCTGATTATTAATGATATAACTATTTTTCTGAAATAGAGAACCTGAATTTTTCGTTGGTTTTCAAAGACTTTGTTGTTAAGTTTATCCGATGTATAGTTTCTCCCCAATTCAATCGTATTCCGCTATCTTCAGGTGCTTCAAGTTTAATTTTCTCAACTTCAACAATAAATTTAGTCGGATTGTACTCGAAAATAAAGTCTTTATTTTTCCCATCAAGGCAATCAAAATGTATTACCAATTCGCCAGGTTTAATAACCTCAGCTGCATAGCAAGTCATAAGGTGTTGAACGAGTTGGCCAGTCTTAGATAGGGTTACAAGATCAGTCACTTCAACATTTTTGCCACGGTTAAGCCGAACTGTGCGCAGCCATTTTGTTACTCCAGCCGATTGAGAATAAGCGTGCGAAATATCGAGTGAAAGCTGAGCAAACGATTGGTTGCTTACAAAAGTAGCATCTAAGGCTTTGAAATTAGCTCCAGGGCTTTGATTGACACCGTTAATGGTAGGTAAATTATGAAAATGGGAACAGTTAGACCAAATGTCATAACGGTGCGAATTAAATGTTCGTGCTGTGTAAGTACCACTGCCAACATCAATCAGCAAGGGCAAACCATTGTAATACACCACATAATTGCCAATATCGTTATGGTTATGGCTTTCATCGTTATTGCCGCCTTTAGCTGCCACAAAGAAACCATTAGTTGAGCCTTCCTTATCGCGTGCAACCATTACTTGTAAATCCGGTAACCACACTTCTTTCGGAAGAGCCAATCCTTTTGGAGCTTTTTCGAATTTCTGATTGTCGAAAAGTTCAAAAAAGATTCTGAAAAATTGGAATCTGCCTACTGTCCCGTTTGGAACCGATCGGTAAAATGATCCAAACTGTTGCATTTTCTCATCTCCAATAGCTTTCCCATATCTCCAAATCATATTTCCATTTACGCTTAACTTGGGAGATGCGTCTGCAAAATTAAGAGAATACTTTTCACTGATCTGAGTTCGAAACACAAATCTGCCCATATTTTTTACCTTTTCATCATCAAAAGTATATTGAAAAGCATTATTTGTAGTTAGGTTCAAAAATACGAGGTTATCAAACAGTGAGCCTGCAGCTACATTCCAATAATTAGGCCCTTCATCACATCCACCATCTTTGGGATATGGACTTAAAAAATTGTCTAAAATCTTTAAGCTCCTGTCAACCATAAGTACCCTGCGGCTTTCGTTTTTTTCAAGTAAAAGTGCAGCATTCAACCAATTTGAACATATCCAAGGATTCCAATTATTAGGACGTCTTCCACTATTCTTGAAACCCATCCACGAAAGATCATTATTCATAAAGGGAATAAAGAAGCGGTTGTTGGTTTCGAAATAAATCCGTTTACGTATCTGTGGGGAAATGGAATCAAGCTTTTCGCCAAGGAAATAATCTACCCAAGATAAATATGAAGCAGTTTCAGCGACAAAAAGATCAACGTAAGGATCAGAAACATCCGGTAGTCCAATTCCGGCGTGCCATTGACCAACAGTTGAGTTTACTCCCCAGTAAGACTCTTCGCAAATTGACCACACCCCATCAATGATCTGACGGAGAAAACGTCCCTTATTTTCATAAATTTCACCAAGCAGTAGAGTTCCGAGTACGTTACGTTTTTTAAAACTTAAACCTTCATATTCACTCCTGTTACCTGTATCCTTAAACAAAAGTGTGGTAGTTGCAGGAATAGATGGCCACTGATATGTCAGATAATTAAGTGCTTCAATATAATAAGATTTGAGCATTGGCTGATCGGCTTTCAACCATGCATCCCTATCATCCAGCTTAGGGAATGGAATCCACTCTGACCGAGGTATAACTATTTTTTCTAATTCGACTATAGGGTATTTGCTACTAAGCAGATTCTGAGACTTACCCGATAAACCGCATAAAACAAATATTGTCAAACTAATTATATATATCCGTTTCATTTGTATAGTTTTTACAACTATTATTAGTTCATGATTTCATATTTTAAAAACCTGTATCCGGCTGGACGATCAATTACCAGATTCAAAACTCCGTTTTTACATTGAGTTGTCTGAACTGAATTATTCTCTAAATCAATAATTCTGATTTTTTTATTCTGAATGAATCTTAGTTTAATTTTTCCATTCTTTTCCGGATTGTGCAATTCGCGGAAAACCATCAAATATCCCGAATTTTCCTCAGGATGATATACCTGAAATCCTGTCCAGGAAGCATTGTTTGGTTCCGTTCCAATGGGGAAAACGTAACTTTCGAAAATTTCTTTCCGGCTATCTTTATACACTTTAATGATTTTGCGGAGCTCGTCCCGTTCTTTGGGTTGTAGTAGCTGGGTAAGCATAAAACAGGATGGAGCGGCCATAAATGCCGTTAAAGCGCAATAAGATTGACTGTGTTTGTTCGCATCAGAAAAAACGGGATTGCTAAGTGACGGATTTTGCCAATGGCATTGCAACTGATTCATATTATAAAACTTAGACATCATCCAATGGTGACGTAGCGTAATATATGGAACATAAACCAGATGATTAGGGAGGTTATTCTGGATATTCTGAAAATACATCGGACCACATTCCCGAACAGGGCTGTACCACCCGTAGCGTTGGTCATCGTACTCCGGACACCATGAAGTTTGGGTAATATAGCCTGTGTTTTTGATAAAGTCACGAACTCCCTTTAACCTGTTGGAGTATGAATCGTGATCTTCCAGCTTATCGAAATCAAATTTCCACGTTGCTACACCTAATTCTTTTTGGTTGATTATCATTTCCTCGGGTGTGATATACCTTACCGCTGCCCACAAGCCGATGCCAACCTTATACTTATCTGCCAGCTTTTTAATGTTTTCCCAATGTGCATCATAGCCAACTTTGATATTTGGATGCCATGAATTTTTGCTCATTGTCCCCCCGTCCTGCCAACCGTCGTCTATTCGAACAATATCAATTCCAAGATCAGAGGCTGATTTAATTTCGCGCTCTACGACCTGAAATTCAGAATTTTCGCGTCCGTAAATTTTCTTATAATCTCCGTTTTGCCAATCGCTTCCCCAGGTATCAATCAGAATATGCATATCCCTCTCTGTATGAATTGGAAATCTGAAACGGTCGAACTGTTTTAAAGCCAGTTGCATCTGATCGTCATCCCCGTAATATAAAATTATCCAGGTTGCCCATACGCGTTTGAATTCAGAAGCTATTTCGTTTGGTTTCAAACCCCAGCCTGTCACTTCGACTCCATGTGGAGTACAATAGAAACTTCCAGTTTGATGACCGTATTGGTTTACCGTTTTGTTTGATTCTTTAAGCAGAATCAGACCATCAGATCCTGCCACAATAGATAGTCCGCTGGCCCAGGAATTTTCCTCATCCTGAAAGATGGGGTAACCTTTTATAAGTTTTTCCTCTACCATATCCTGTGTATTTACCCGGTTTCCCGGATTATTGTAAAATCCCCAGTACAGACGCTGGTTCTCTCGAGAAAAATCAACTGGAATATATTCATTTCGGGCTATTTTGACCGGTTGATTAGAACCATAGGATTTGTACGTTGCGTTATCAACAGGAATACCTTCAGACGAAAACCCCTCATTAGATTTTACTTCGAGAGCTGTCCATAGCCCGGGAGCATCCGAATAGACTCGTACGAGGAATTTGATTTCCAAGCCACAATCATATTGAATAAGAGCAGACACCAATAAATGCTTACTTGTAAAGCTCTCATCGTCTGTCTCTTTACAATCAACTGAAATCAATTTGCCTTTTGTGTCATTATCAATTCGTTTGGGTAATCCCCAGTCAGAAGAATAAGCAGGTTTTAATTGACTCCATTCTTTTCCTGATTTAAGATTAATAAAACTTACTGTTTGAAATCCTGTACCGCTCCATACCCATTCCCTACTAATTTTCCCGGTTGAAACAGTTAGCCTATTATTCAGGAAAGTAACTGAAGCATTTCCAAGATGCGCCTGCAAATTCAAATTATTTATGGCTTGAAGTTCAGTCAGAAATGTTAGAATAATAAGCCCAATTAACATGACTAATTTCATAGGAATCTTACTTTTGGTTTAATATTTCAAATTTTAAAATTTACGTTTGATGGTGTAAAACTTTAATAAATAGAGATTTTGGCAGGTTCCAGTCCGGGTCCGGTAACGTGGAATGTATAGGTTGGCGGAATTTTGTATGCTACACTAAAAGTTGCAATACCTTTTCTGGCAGTATTTCCAAAGTCGGTTACAATTCCTTCAGGCAGTCCGGATACATGCAAAGTCATTGGTTGATTGTAACTTTGCACTATTTGGTTCCCTGCTTTGACAGTTGCGTAAATAGTTACATTGTCGGGAGGCCAACTGCCTACTTTGAACGGTACCGGTGGGTTTGCCTTCAGCTCTATCGTTCCCCTAACGATGCCAATGCTGATAGAACAAGTTTTCATATTAATGGAAGTAGCTTTAATTATGGCATTCCCCGGTTTCGTAGTGGACATTACCACGGCAGTTGCAACCCCGTCCATAGCCTGAACTGTGCATTTTTGGGTACCATTCTCAAACGTACCTTCTCCATTCGCGCTCAATTCGATTATATTATTCGCACCAGATACTCTACGTCCCAAGGAATCAATCACCTCAACAGACAAAAGAGCCTTACTTATACCATCAGCAACGAGTACATCAAAATCTGAGAACATCCTCAAACCTGCACTCTGCCCAATAAATGGTTTGGGAATGTTATTCAGTTCCCTCTCAGTTGGGAGGCTAATTGAGAGTTCCAACGCCCCACCTGTTGCGGCGGAAACACTATCCCAAACCACATAGTCACGTTCAACATCTTTCTCGGGACCTCGTTTGTCGTAGTCGTAACGCCAGCCCGCTATTGGTTTAATCCATAAAATCTTGGTTGCATCGTCATAATACCAACCCTTTGTATTTCCTGTGTAAAGCAACTCTCCTTTATCTTTTTTCTGTAAGAGAGACTGTCCACCCAACCTCACCAATTTAGGTGCAACTGGAACATGTACGCTCAGTAAGTAACTGCGTCGTTCCGGCATCCCCTGATAGTTTCCTTTTCGCTCCCCTATTTCGATTTTTACTTTGCCATCGCTCTGTGAACTACGGATCAGAGTAGTTGCGCAGATATCTTTTTCGTATTGGTAGCTCAAACCATCATCTTCGTAAAGGGTGTAATCGGAATTACCGGAAGGATATACGTCAAGCACTACTACTTCGAGTGGTTCCTGATCTGAATAACCGGCTACCTGCGCCATAGGGATTATGGCACCGCCCTTAGCGAACAGCGGTCCTCCTACGGTGTCTGGCCAACTGGTTTTCATCCAGCCACCTGTGCTCTCAACTTTTTCACCAGTCCAGTAATTGAACCATGTTCCGCGAGGCAGATAGATTTTACCATCAACCGACCATGTTGCAGCCATTGTTTTGTTCCGACTTTCGTCAACATCAACGTCGCTTCCGGCAAGCAGCCAGTCACCCAGCATATATTGAGTGTCCACACCAACAAGTTCCGGATTGTTCTCGTTGTCTATAATCATTGCCCGTGTGGTGGGTATGCCTTTAGCAGTTGCCTGATGTACAGTTGTATAGATATATGGGATCAGTCTGTACTTAAGCTTTGCATAAAATTTATTCATTTTCTCAATCGGCTCGGTATAGACCCACGGTTCGCGGTAATAAGCCCATGCATCAATTATTGAGATAGGATTCAGAAATCCCTTGTGCATACCCCCGGGAATTTGGTTTTGCATATCGAGACTTGCGATGGCATGACCGGTCATACCGGCATTTAGCATTCCTGCACCAGCCGCAAAATCTCCTGCCCATGAGAATGGCCAGCGATGCGTGGCAAAAGATGCACAATAAGCATGAAAGATGATCATTGCTCGCTCTTCAGTTATTCGCCGAGCCTCACTCAGAGCTGTCTCGCTATAAAGGGAATTGGCGAGGTTTTCGGTCTCCGCAGCGTTATACTGACCGGAATTTCCAAGCGGATCATTATACTTAGCATCTTCCATACCTGTGCTTTGGATCATACGTGGATAAGGGTCGTCCTGTTTGAAAAACTTTATTCCACTCTTCAATGAAGCATCAACACGCTCGGCATACCAATTATTGCGTACTCCGGGGTCCAGATACCCAAAAGTGGGAGCTTTTCCTGATTCCCAAACTTCCATTTTTATTCCCTCTTTTGCCATTTCGGTTATCAAAGCTTTGGGATTTGGAAACCTTTGCGGATGCCATTTCCAAGTCATGCCGTACCATACGTCATCCCATCCTGGCTCCAGTCCTATCATGTCCAACGGAATGTCACGCTCGCGATAACCCTGAACCATTTTGCGAACAAGATTCTCATCAGGATAGCATCTGCAGATATACAATAAGCCCAGTGCCCATCGTGGTATCATCCATGGTCTTCCGGTCAAATCCGTGTACCGTTCAAGAATCTGCCGGAAACCTGGGCCGATAATAATATAATAATCCAACTGACCGCCTTCGGCACTAACTGAATAGTAGTTTGATGACCCTTGTTTTTCAGTGAAGTCGAATGATTGCCGCCAAGTGTTGTTACTGTAGAAACCGTAGCCACGTGTGCTCATAAAGTAACCCATGGTTGCTTCCTTCATGCGATAGAGCCTCTTCCATTCAAGCTTCCGACCCCTAGCATCAAGCGAACCGCGCTGAAATCCCATTCCGTAAAAATGTTCATCAGGTGTCATTTCCATCCTCAATTCAACCCCTTCTTTGCCATAAGCAACACCGGGTGTTTCACTCTCCTTTAGAAAAGGCTTTCCTTGATTATCAAAAAAGGTGAGACGAAAAGGCTGTTTGGTCGCTTTTATTCTAATCGCACCAGTTTCCACCCAAACAGCATTGCCATTATCTTTTGTTTTAAAGTGAGAGACAGGCCAATTGTCTTTGACGAAACCAAATTTAACCGTTAATGCTTCCGGGAAATTTCCATCAGGCGATACACGCACCCGCACCATTTCGGGAGTAATTATTTGGAGCTTCACTACCTCGCCACCATCACATTTGAACAATACTGAATTACTTGATGCTGACCAGGAAATGCAATTCCCAAGATGTGTCAAAGCAAGCGCATTCAGGTTGAACACACAGAACAACACCAGCATAAGCGAGATTTTTTTCGGAAAATTTCTCAAAGATATCTTTAGGAAACAAGTAAAAAATTGATGTTCAGTATTTTGATTTTTCATAATAGGAAAATATTGTTTTTGAGAAAAAGTATTTTAAGTTATGGCTTTATAATAATTTTTTAAGAGTAATAAATTAGTATGCTGCATTTTGCAAAGCAGTTTTCACAAAAAATTCAACATTTTCCACCGGCGTATTATATTCGAGAAAGTCGGCACTTTGAATAATAAACGGGCCATTTTTTTTACCTGCTTCAATAGTTGATTTAGTTACATTTATCACTTCTTCAATAGTGCCTTTTTGTAATAAATTAACCTGGTCAACGCCTCCAATTACGACATAATCGCCTTTAATAATATCAATGGCTTCACTAAGATTTGCGTCTCCCAGCGGAACGGGCGAGAAAGGCTCAACTATTTTTGCACCCAATTTTTTATACGAATTTACAAGTGCCATAATATATCCGCAGTTGTGGTAAACCGCAGGACACCCCTGATTCTGTATAAAATCAATATATTTTCTCTCATAAGGAAGTATAAACTCTTCGTAAACCTCAGATCCGAGAAACCCTCCCGGAACATTTCCACCAACAAGCATCACATCTGCTCCGGCATCTATAAAGGCTTGGGTATAATCCAAGGTGCGATTAGTAGTGTATTCCATTAATTTCGCGAAATAAACAGGATCAGTCATGAACAACATATACAATTCGGTATGGTCTATTACCATTGAAGCATTGTTAAAAGGACCACCGGCAACCCAGGTTCCTAAAATACCATCATCACCCAAATAGTTTTTTACACGCCGGATTTTTTGTTTCACCATCTCCCCATAATCAGCTGACATTTTAGGTTCGTACTTCATGGCAATATCCAAATCCAGTTCACATTTGATAGGTTTTTGGGTGCAACAATACACGTAAGTTCCTTTGTTTTGAGCATTTCGAACAAATTCCTGAGTCAATATACCATCGGGAGTAGCAATAACAGATTTGCGGATAAGGTTATTCCCATCCTCTGTTATTTCAGTGGAAATTTTCCAGTTTTCGGTTTCATGACCATCGTCAACCCCACCTAAACAAATTCCAAGGGGATGGTATAAATCGAAAATCATCCTGACAAAAACATCACAGCCCAGACTTTTTTGGTAATCAATCACTTTGAAGGTCAATTGTTCATAATCTAATGGATGAATCTCAGGATGCATTTGATGTATAAAATGACCGTGATCTGCAATAAACAGTGTAACAGGCACCCTATCTGTCACTTCACCTTTAATTGTTAGCAATAATCGTTCTCTTGAATTCATATCTTTAATTTACATTTCCAAATATATATGACTAATGTTTCGCAAGTAGCTAAAGTGTTGAAAATAGTTGGTATAAGAAATAGAAAAAGCATGAAAAATTTGTTCTGACCTGAGTATAAGTAATTTAATGACGAATCCATAATAGTAAAACATGCTACAACGCAAAGGTATTAATAAAACTTCAGAGTAAAAAGACGGTTTTACCAAAATGTAGCTTGAACCGGAATATATTTACAGATCATTGGAAGTTTCTCCATTTTCAGTTTTAAAAATTGGGATATTGTCACCTTTAGAATTTTTACCGTTACATTTGGAAAATAATAAAATTTCATTTGTCACTTGAATTCAGCACTTTTAAGTAGTTCACGATTGCATCTATAACGATTCCACTTTCAAATACTCTGAGATTATGAGGATTGGGGACCCCATCAGGTCCATAATATTCATTCACCATTCCATATCGCTGAATAACATTGCTATTGATCAGTGTATTATAAACCTCATCTTTTTCAGGCAAATTAAGTTTGGTTAAATCGTATAATAGATAAGCAAGCGTATGTCCGCAAAATCCCTCGACATCGCCGGGGGCATTGGCTATAAATCCTGTTTTGGGATTAATAAAGGGAAGGAGCTTTTCTACTGTTGCTCTTTCGGCATTATTTTTAAGTGATACTCCAAACCAAACAGGCATTAATACAAAATTGGTAACATTATAAGGATAGAAAGTACCATCTTTTTTCAAAGCCCATTGCAAACCTCCCAGCTCGCTTCGATAGAAATGTTTAACCAACGATTCCTTCATCATTTGAACTGATTTCTGATATTTTTTTTGGGAAGGACCCATTTTTATTAGCTTAAGGTAATCAATATAAAAACCCAACGAGGCAATACAGGCCGCTGCAGAAGACATAGACCACTGATCTTTATTAAACCCGGTCAGTGCAGGAAACCCTCCATACTCCTGCCCGTTTTCTTTAACGCAATACTGTTCTGTTTCATCACCATTGAATGGAAGCAGCCATCCGTTTTCTTTTGCATTTTTTAACTGAATTTCTATTGCATAGTCCAATAAATCATACATGCTTTTCAGGAAGTCAAGGTCCTTAGTTGCTTCATAATATATTTTTGCCAGTAATAATACGTATGCCGGGCTTTCTGCATACTGGTTGCCATCTCCGTGCGAAAATTTATCAGCCCCCATCTGAACTGAGTTCGGAATTTTCTTAAAAATGCGGAATTTATGCAAAGTTATTTCCAGATATTTTTTAACTTCCTCGGTATGCCCGCATGCCAATAAGCCTTTTGATGCCCCATAAGAATCACGGATATAGGAGAATGCATACTTTCTTGTACCAGCAATAAATCCTCCGCATCGGTTTTGCTGCATTCTGATTCCAACTAACATTGATTCGAGAATATCTTTAACCCTCAAGTCTGCATTCGTAAATTTTTCTCCTTTCTCAATCCATTTTTGCCAATCAGATAACGTATTATAGAAGTTTTCCCTAAGATTTATGGCATTTATCTCAAGTAAATTCTTATCAGTGGAGTTCAGATTATCATCAAAAAGATAATGAACGAGTGCAATTTCCATTTTCTGGTTGGATGCAACAACTATTTTCTCTGTTGTCAGTATTGGAATAGAATCAGCAACAGTGTAGTTACTCTTTATATTAAATGCAATCAGGGCAAAACTCTCTTTCCAATAGCCGCCGTCGCCATTTCCAAAAAGAGGGGTCGCCGGGTCAGCTTTTAATAGAACGGCACTATTTTTTCCTGCCGCAGTTTCATTTATCCCTTTCCCTTTTCTTATTTCAGCATTAAATTGAACTGTTAATGGACGAGTTGCTGACTTATTCTCAATAATAAAGTGCCTTGTAATCAGTGGTTTATTGGGCGTAGCATAATCAAATACACTGATTCTCGCTTCTTTATATTCACTAATACCATAATAAATACCTGTTGACCTGATACGATGCATCGCAATAGGCAAACTTCGCAATTCACCATTAAGGTTAATAGTCACTATTTCTGATTTTAGAAAATTGGGTGAGGTGTAATCGGGTCCGATAAGAAAATCCCAGTTACCTTTATTATCGCCTCCTCCACCAAGTATTCCATTACCAATAAAATAGTTCTCGTCCCACTTATGGTTAAGGAATGGAACTGTGTCAACAGCTGTAAATGAAGCCTCCGATGACTTTGACCTCAAATGTGTAACATTAAATCCTGTTAAAAGGACAATGAGAGTTACTGCCCCTACTATACTTCCGCAATATTTCATCTTTTTTTTATTTAAAACAGAATTCATTTCTCAACGAGAATGAAACAACGAAATTATTTGATGTGATTTTCACCTTCTTTCAGTCTGATCTTTTCCTTTTCGAAGATAAAGATGCCTGTAGTTCCTTTTGGTAACGAAACATCACCTACCAACCGATTGCTTTTTCTTGCTAAATCCACTTCAATCATCCCGAGCGGATGAGCAACTGATCCTTTGATAAAAGTCAAATTTCCGGGATTTGGCCTAATGAAAATGGTTTTAAACCCGGGGGAGGCAGGTTCAATTCCACACACCGTGGCCAATAAATCATAGTTGGGACTGGCGCTCCAGGCATGACAATCAGAGCGTGAAGGCTCGGGTCTTTCGGCAAAGGTTGTCAGACCATTGGCAATCATGTCCCGCCAGATACCCAAATAATCCAGATAACTATTCGCCAAACCCACTTTTTTCATTGCTCGAAAAAGATAAAAGCGGTAATATACAGTTGCCTGAATGAGCGATTTGTCGGCTATCAGGTTTTTAAATATTTTGTGTTCTTCATTATCCGAAAATGCTCCGGAAAGTATTCCCATGATTGAAGCGTGCTGACTGAAACTGGTTCGGACAATATCATCGGCTACCAAACCGCGCATCGCGTCGAAACAGTTTTTCCGGACAGATTGGTTGATGGTTTTCTTTAGCATCTTATATTTTTGGGCCTCAGCTTTTTCTCCAAAAGCTTCAAGAAGATCAATAGCATCGCCCAAAGTATAAGAAAGTTGCAACGAAAGTATAGACGAACCACCTGAAATTGCACCGGGAGAAACTCCTCCAAGCGGCAAATCGTTGTTCCACGGCCATTCGTTGGGCCAATCGGTAAAATTCCAGTGAGGCATCGCGCCGATCATTCCAGTTTTGGGATCAATTTTACCGGCATACCAATCCAAAATTGTTTTTACCGTGGCAAGATGAGATCGTATAAAAACGTCGTCACTGCGATGCATCCAGTAATCATGAACCATGTTGATCCAATAGAGCGAAAACGGCGGAATAAACTGATCAATCTGTGCCGGATAGCGGCTTCTGATAATACCTTCCGAACTTCGCGACCAACTCAGGTTGTTTATGGCTTTCCGCATCAAACGGTCGTCTCCGCTGGCGTAGAGCGAAATCAACGCCTGAATACGGGTATCACCCACATACTGAAGCTGTTCGTAATACGGGCAGTCGTAATAGGTCTCTCCAGCACAAAGTCGTGCGGTACGCCAACCGGTTTCCCAAATCTTTTCCAGACTTTGGTCATTGCTCGAAAATTTTGCATTTTCCTGAAATGGATAACCTGTAAAATCAGCCTTAAACGAATGAAAAAGAAGCGGTTCATCCACCGTTTGGATATTTATTTCCAGATAGCGGTAAGTCCGAAACCACAAGGTGGAGTATTCGTGGTTGTTGCCGCCATCCAACCGAAAGGTATCTGTCTGGCCTTGAATTTTCTTGCCTTCGATTTCATTGCGGTTTCCCTTGGCTCCATTGGCTGAGTACATGGCTTCCGAATATGTTACCCAAACTTTGGCCAAATTTCCTTTACTGAACCGAAAATGCGGATAGGCATTGGTCAGATAAGTCTGGTCGAAAAGAATCGTTGCTTTGGTATGAGGCAAAATGGTAAGCGAACTGTCTCCTTTCAGAAATGGATTACCCACTTTTATGCCTGAACTCCGGCGAACTACCGGAGGATTTTCGGGTTTGGATTCCATCGCCGGAATATCGCGTGGAACCAATGCACGGACATATCCGGTAGCTGCATTTTGCGGTGTTCCGCGACCGTTCTTGGCTGCCGTCTGCCACATATCATCATTGAAATCAGAAGCTTCCCATCCCCAGGGATATTTTTTCCCATCCACCACATCACCGGGACCAACATCTTGCATATTGCTGGTTGAAGGAGAATAGGCTTCGTCACGAATGGTTTTCCATGAAGCATTTGTATTTACGATTTCTTCGAGGCTTGAGTTTCCCTGAACAATTAGTCCCAACTCCTGCGAAACCTGAGCACCAGGGGAGTATTGTCCGAAATGCCACACGGTTGCTGCAATAAGGTTTTTCCCTTTTTTCAGGAATAGTGATATATCGTAGGTTTCGTAATACCAATGCAGAATGTCGCCTCTGGACGGACCGCGTCCTACTTGTTTACCATTAACAAACAATATATAACGCTGATCGGCAGAAACGTTTATAATAAAACTGTCAGGCACAGTTTCTATTGAAAATGTTTTCCGGAAATGATGAATACCATATTCCCGGCCAGAACCGGATACTGCCGAAATCCATTGCGCATTCCAATTGGTTTTTTGCCACTGAAGTGAAGGAGATGTCATGTGGGCTTGCTGTGCTTGAATAATCAGGCCGAAAATCAAAAAAAATATGAGTTGAAAAAGCTTTTTCATAGAAATAGTATTTTTAAGTCCGTGCCTTGCTACTTTACTCTCTTTGTTGTAGTAATTATTAAAATATTAAATATTCTGGAATATCATGGAATTGGTATGCTTTCACTGCGTCGGACCGTTACCCATACTGAGAACAGATACAATACATTCAGCCATCTTTTTGTATCCCTCTTGATTTGGATGAACCTGAGTGCAATCATCTGCAATCGTCCCATAGAATAAATCAGCATTTTCATTCGTCACACCCGAATTTTCGTACAAATCAATTACCGGAAGACCGTATTTTTTACCAATCTGCCTAACCAATTCAACTTTGGGATACCTCATTTCCAACTCCCAGTCTAAAACATCCTGAATCGTTTGGAAACGTGGATGTTTGTATCTATTTTCGTACAACTTTACAGGATCCATACCAATTTTCGTCTTTACTCTCATCAATGTGATCAGATAAATTTTCGCCTTTTGATTATCCCGCATCAAACACTCAATCATTCCCATATAAGCAGAAGCCAACGACACTGAATCACAAACCTCATGCTGCATATATGGAGTATCATTAATTGTTCCCCATTTGTCTTTTTCGCCGTCATTCTGAGCACCATAAACCAAAATAATATCCGGATTATAATACTTTGCATCGAATGATCGAATGAAAATACTTTTCGTAGAGGTTGGCCTTACAATGGTTCCTCCTACTGCCATTGGAGCATAGCCATCCAATCCCTTTTGAGTTTCTTCCTTACTCCAATTAACTCCCAGCCAATCAACCAAATATTGTTGATAACCACAAGCAGCAGTTATCGAATTACCTATAGTTACAATCTTTTTCCCTTTAAGAGGACTTATCTTGCTTTGTGAAAACAAAAAACTACTCATTAAAAGACATGCAAAAGTCAAAATATTTTTCATCCGAATATAGATATAATTATTGATTTATTTTCAATGGAACCTAAAACAATTAAAGAGATAAGTGACTGGCAATTTGGTCACTTATCTCTTTTAACGAATGGCGTAATATATTAACCAAAAGACATATTGACTACCAGCCTGGGTTTTGGTCCAGTTTTTTCTCCTTCAGAATTTCGGCGTTAGGAATCGGGTAATAATACATTTTTGATAAAAATACACGTTTCTCAACTACATAAGGTGTGTAAGTAAAAGTGGCATCTATATTTTTTACAATATCCATCCCTTTAAGATCAGCTCCCAGTACTAACTCAGCAATTTTCCACCGGCGTACATCCCAGCTTCGGTGTTCTTCAAAAGCCAGTTCTATTCTACGTTCGTTTCGGATTTTTTCCCGTAAGATATCTGAAGAGGAATAATCGGTTGCTACAAGGGCTGGCATTCCTGCGCGAAGTCTAATCGCTTTAACAGCATCTACAGCCGTAAGACCATAACGCGCATCGGAAGGACCAAATGCTTCATTCATGGCCTCAGCATAATTGAGGTAAATCTCTCCCAAACGGAAATAATACCAGCAGTGACGACTTGTATTGTTAAGCAATAAATTCAAGTTGTCGTCAACGTATTTCTTCAGGTAATATCCAGTTTTTGAAGCTTTCTCTTTCCCTTTTCCATCAAGACCACCTGTCCATAATTCAATTGGACGTGCTTTGAAGGTTGAATTATTCCATATTACGGTATAACCCAAACGTGAATCCCTGTTTTTATAAGGATCCGCAGGATTATAGCCCGATGTAGGATCGCTTATTGACTTACCATTGGTCATTTCGTAAGCATCCACCAGATTCTGAGATGGGCACGTCGCGCCAACGCCTGCGCCATCAAATCCAATCGGAAAATTGGCTTTTTCAAAACCGTTTGCATTCCCATCCCTTCGATCAAAAATCAGCTCTAAACTATTGTACTTACGGGTAAACAAAGTTCCATAATTGCTTTCCAAAGCATAAGTACTTTTTAGTGATCCGGTAGGTGAAATGAATGAGCTCGCAATCCTGGCGACGCTATCACACAAAATCTTATTATATGAACCATTGTTGTAAAGCGGACTTGCAGCATATAACAATGTACGGCATTTTAGTGCCATTGCCGCACCTAATGTAGCTCGTCCGGTATTAGTTGCATCGTAAACCTTTGGTAAAACCTTAATTGCACTATCACAGTTTGCCACAATAAAATTCACAACTTCAGTCACACTATTTCGTGGGAGATTCAGGTCTTCATCAACAGATAATAAGCGATTTACGATCGGAACTCCACCGTACCTTTTAAAAAGTTCGAAATACGAAAATGCGATCAGAAACCTCGACTGGGCACGGAATTGTTTAAGTTCGAGGACATAACGAGTGTATGTCACATCATCCACATACCTGAACTGGTTGAAGGTAACAGTATCTGTTCCATCTAAAAACAGATAGGCTCTGCGAATCATTTGGTACTGACGTGTCCATACATCGTCCGGATTCGAAAAGGAATTCCAGCTCCCGGTATTGAAGTTTTGTATGGTTGAATAATCCCAGGCATGTTCTGCCTCATCAGTAGCCGATGCCAAC
This sequence comes from uncultured Bacteroidia bacterium, assembly GCA_903834845.1. Classification (GTDB taxonomy): domain Bacteria; phylum Bacteroidota; class Bacteroidia; order Bacteroidales; family Prolixibacteraceae; genus JAAFHB01. The sequence goes on from CAILKW010000027.1 coordinate 54,659, forward strand.
ATTCCATTATCAATACGGTTATATGACGCAGGAAGTTGAGTATAGGCATTTGCCAGAACTTGCTTCAATAATGTATAATCAGAAAAAACCATATTCTCCTTCATCAACGAACTATTTTCATAATCGAAATAATCTTTACATGAAGAGACGACTAAAATAAGAATCAATAATAAACCTAATATTTTTGCTTTCATAATTTACTCTTTTATTAAATCTATTAGAATTGTAACCTCAACCCAATGTTATACGATTTAAGAGCCGGATAACCTGTAAAATTTTCAGGATCAAGGTTCTTAATTTTATCCAAAGTAAGCAGGTTCATCCCCTGAAGAAACAGCTTACAGGTTGAGACGTGGACAGAAGTCAATAATTTTTTAGGAAAATTATATGCAAGCTCTATACTGCGTAGTCGGAAATAGTCACCGGAACGCAACCAGAGAGAACTTGACCGGTAATTATTTGAATTATCCAAAGTAGTAAGCCGTGGAAATTCGGCAACTCCTGCAGTTTGGGGAGTCCAACGGTTCATCACATATTCTGATATTTGAGCTTTTTTCCCAACCGGACCTGAAAGTCCGTTTATAAAAACGTCCTTGCCACCCAATCCCTGAAATAAACAATTCAGCGAGAAAACTTTATATTTTATATCAAAATTGATCCCATAGTATAAGGTAGGATTAGATGATTTACCAATGGGTAGTTCATCATTTGAATCTATAAGACCATTTTTATCCTGATCTTTGTACTTTACATCGCCAGGTTTAACCTGCTGAAATGTATAGATAGGAGTTTGGGGATTACTGATGTCCTCTTGGCTTAAAAAACCTATAGCTTCCAGACCATAATACTGATTAACAGGTTGACCTACACGGTATTGATAACTATTTGGATATGCAGGTTCGATTCTTTGATCTATACTTGAATTTGTAACAACACCATTTACACCAATCGAATATCCAAAATCTCCAATCTTTTTTGACAATTGAAGGGTTGCTTCAATACCACTCCTGGATGCGATACCGTTATTTACATAACCAGCAGCTATACCCAAAATAGAGGGGAGTTCATTAGTTCGCGTGTCAACAATATCAGTGCGTTTCTCATGAAAATATCCGAGAGCAACATCCAGACAATTGAAAAAGCGACCATCTACTCCGAGATCAGTTTTATATGCCTTCTCCCAGGTGATATCATAATTTGGATAATTGCTCTCCTGAGTTCCCCCAAGGGAGGTATTACTGTCACCATAAGGGTAGGACCCGGTATTGGTGTAATAAGAAATGTATAAATACCTATCCTCTCCTGCTCCGATATTGTCATTTCCCACAAGGCCATACGAAGCTCTTGCTTTAAGGTAATTAATCCATGAATGAGACTTAATAAAATCCTCTTCAGAGAGAACCCATGACAATGCTGCAGCCGGGAAAAAACCAAACTGGTGGGTTCTCGGAAATCGTTCAGTTCCATTATAACCTGCAACCAATTCGGTAAAATATCGGTTATTGTAACCATAAGCTAAACGACCCGAAGCTCCATTTAGCAAGTAAGGAGTGTTGTTGCCACTGCTCCAATTGATAACATATTTATCCTGATGGTACAAGAGCTTTGCAGTTACTTCATGCAAACCAAATTTTTGGGTATAATCCAGATAAGTCTCGAAATTTGTCCGGAAATTATGGCTGTTACCCGCGGACCGAGAAAGTGGCGTTACCTGCCCATATTTCGTATAGACCATATTATTGTTTACATCGGTGGATAACTGGAAAACCGGAAAGGATCTGGTGTATGTCTCACTGGCTCGCGCCCAGTTATCAAATGCAACCACTGCGCCAATCTTCAGACCTTTGATAATAATATTCAAATCTTGTTCAAGGCGGAATGACGACTGAAAGTTCCTGTCATTGGAAGCGGCATACCCTGAGCTGGTTACCTGTCCTAGTATATTGCCCTGATAGGCCGAATTTCCTCCAAAAGTACCATTGGGATTTCGAACCGGGAATAAATTGGGAGCATAGGCATAGATATTAGTGAAAATAGTTCCAATTGCGGTTCCCGGACTGTTACGGTCTTCGATGCGCCCACCAATATCAAGAGAAGCAACAAGATGTTTGGTAACATTTATGTCAATATTTGAACGAAAATTAAGTCTTTTAAATGAAGCATCGGTGCTATAACCATCGTTCCAATCGGTATTTTTAAGCAATCCTTGATTAATCATATAATTGACCATAACATAATGGCGCACAACACTGTTGCCGCCTCTAAATGTTACGTTGGCTTCCATCATTGGTGAACTTTTACGGAGGATTTCTTTAAACCAATTAACATCGGGATAGAAAGAGGGATTTGATCCATCTTTGTATTTTTGAATATCACCGGCAGTATAAAGTGCCGGCCGGCCATCGTTAGTCAAAGCCTCGTTATAAAGATTTGCATAATCGTAGGAGTTAATAAAATTCGGCAGCCTGGTAGGTTGTTGCATTCCGTAATTAACCGTAAATCCGATTTTTTCATCGCTCGATAAGCCACGTTTAGTTGTTACCAGAATTACCCCGTTTGCACCTTTTATGCCATACATAGCAGTAGCAGCAGCATCTTTCAATACCGAAATACTTTCTATTTCCTCAACGGTTAGCTGGTCTATTGATCGCTGAAAACCATCAACAATAATCAGTGGAGCACTACCATTTGAATACGTAGTATTACCCCGGATCATCAGTGAAGGGTAGTCGTTACCAGGTTCGCCACCCCGTTGGTTTACGATTAATCCTGATAACCTTCCGAATAAGGCATTACCAACATTCGTGACGGTACTTTTACTCAGTGTTTCAGAATTTACTGTACTTATGGCACTTCCAATTGCTGCAGGTTTCTGTTTCCCATAAGCAATATCAAGCAGTTTCAGTTTGCCGGTCTTTGCTTTTATTGAATCAGTTTCCTGTGCAATGACAGGGTTCGTGAATTCCAGCAAAATAATCGCCAGAATGGCACCTAAAATTTGTATCCTATATGATGTTTTTTTCATATTCCAAAATTTATATTAAGAATGAATACCAAATATTACCTACCAGCCAGGATTTTGCACCAGAGCATCAGAACGAATCATATCACTGTTAGGAATTGGCCATAGATACCAGTAATCTTTCCAGAAACGGTCTTCAACTTTTTCACGTGTATAGGTAAATGTGCCATCAGATTTTTTCCGGATATCTATACCATAAATTGGTTCTCCGATAATACTTCCACGTTTCAAATGTTTTACATCAAAGTAATGTATATCCTCCAGAGCCAATTCGACATCACGTTCACGCCAAATAATCTGACGCAAATCATCCTTTAATGAAATACCGCTAACATCGGGCATACCGGCACGGGCTCTGACTTTATTAATATAAGTAAAGCAGTCGGGCTGTGGACCTTGCGCCTCATTCAGTGCCTCAGCATACATCAGGTAACCATCAGCAAGGCGCATATATGGCCATATTGCTGTTGCATTTGCAGTTCCGTTCGAGAGGCTCTCAAGGCAATATTTCCGCAAAAGATAACCTGTTTTACTCGTGGCTAAATCTCTGCGATGATAACCAAAATCAACTCCAACAACACTTCCGCCGGTGCGGTTATTCCATGTTTCCACAGTACGTGTATTCCATTTTGATCCGTTTTCGGCAATGGTAGCATAAAATCGAGGGTCAAGATTAAGGAAAGGTTTTGCTGGATCAAACCCCGATGTAGGATCATCCTGTGCTTTTCCGTTTTTCATCAAATATCGGTCGACGAGGTTTTGTGTGGGGAGAACGGCATTTCCATCTGAAACACCCGGCTGTGAAACGAGTGGACTTTCATAAGTCGGGAAAAGGCTCTTGATACCCCACGACCGTCTCGAAGCAACAAAAATAAGTTCCTTGCTTATGTCGCGGGTTGCTTTTTGGTAAGCCAGCGATGGATTAACATCTGTCAGCAATTGATACCCATTTGATTCGCAAAAAACAATCAACGCTTTTGCAGCATCAGCAGCTTTCTGCCAACGTCCGGCATCGTAATTTCCCATAAAAATCAGGTTATTATTTTTCGGATCTTCCATATCCAAAAAAGGTTTAACCGAATTAAATAATGGGCGTGCTGCAAATAACCATAAACGGGCACGAAGAAATAAAACTGTCGCTCTGGTAACACGACCGAATTCCTGATCGGGTCTTACATCCGGTAAACCGGGTTCATTCAAGGTTTTTATGAGCAGGTTATCAATCGAATCAACCATTTGTGCAAGAGGTAACCTTGGTACAGCTTTGAAGTCTGTAGTTTGATAATCTAACTTGTGAGTTATCCAGGGAAGGCCACCGAAGCGGATCATAAATTCGAAATATGACATTGCCTTAATAAATCTTGCTTCAGCTTTTAATTCCGACTTTTGATTTGCAGTTCCAGTCTTGATATTATCGGCATTATCGAGAAACCATGAGGCACGGTAAATAAAGGGCCATCGAATAGACCATTTAGTTTCCTGATAGCTTTCGGGGTCAAACCGTGAAATTGCCCCCATATTAAAAAATTGAGACCCAGAGCTGGCCCAGCCACTCTCGGCCTGTTCGGAACAAGCTGCGAGCATTGTACCGGAAATTCTTTGGGTTTCATTATCTGCCCAGCTATAAAAATATCCATCAGGCACTTTGTCATACAAAGCTAAAACGTACAATTTAGCACGGTCATAAGTAGAAAAAAGTGTATCCTGTGTAACATCAACACCTGGTGCTTTTTCAAAATACTTATCACACGACTGGGTTGTAAACAGAATAGTTATAAGTGACAATCCGACAAACCATTTTCCAAAAGATATGGCAAGGTCTGCCAATATATTAAGTTTATTTGTTTTTCTTTTCATGATTCTGAAAGTTAGAATTGCAGATTTAATCCAATGTTGAAAATTTTCACTTGTTGATACCCCACCCATCGGCCACCGGGTTGTTCAGGGTCGTACTTAAACAGTTTTTGTTTGTCCCAGGTGACCAGGTTTGAACCATTTGTGTAAATGCGTAACGAATTGCATTTTGCTTTTTTTAGAAGATTACCCGAAAAGGTATATCCAATTTCGAGGTTCTTTAATCTTATATATGAAGCATCCTCAGTAAAAAAAGAGTTGTTCCAACCATTTGCCTGACCAAAATCGAAATGCGCGGGTACAAGTGTTAATGCAGGAAAAGTAGCAGTTTCCTTAGTCGCCTCAGTCCAACGACCACGTATAAAACTTTGTGCGGACTCGTAGGAAGCATATTGACTTGCAAATGGCTGAAGGGATTCACCACTATAAGAAACAAGTGCATGAGTGACACCCTGAAAAAGGATATTTATATCAAATCCTTTATGACTGGCACCAAAAGACACACTTCCGGTAATTTCAGGAACCAGAGTGTAATTTCCATAAGAGATCCGATCCTGATCATTTATAATTCCATCTTTATTGTAATCCTCAAACCAAAGGTCGCCCTTTCTGGCTTTACCCAATGTTGTCCTGGCAACTCCTTCCATCGGAGTAATGCCATTTGCCGAAGCCACCTGTGCATCAGTTTCGTAAAATCCTTTAGTTATGTACAAAAGCGGACGTCCGAGTGTTCTTCCGGTTTGTTTTTGCCATTCCAGAACACTTGCGGGCTCATCCATTTCAAGTACTTTGTTGCGGGCAAATGCATACATACCTTTTATCCAATAATTTACTTTGCCTCTTGTTTCGCGCCAGGTTACTTCAATTTCGTAACCGTGGTTTGACATTTTTCCAAAGTTAAGTGGTGGAATTTTTTCGTCAACGTAGGCTGTGAAAGTTTGTTTGTTACTCAGGATGTTATAACGGAAATTTGAAAAATAATCTAAGTTAAGAGATAATTTATCGAACAATTTCAACTCAAATGCATAGTTTTGCTTTTCGTCAATTTCCCATGATACATCAGGGTTTCCTCGTTTGGTAATCGAAGCGGTTCCATATCCCTGACCGGTTCCCTGACCAAAAATTGGACCTCCGGTAGCAGACATAGAGTAACTATCAGGAATGTAAATAAAACGGTTGCCCCCTAATTTATCGTTACCAGCTTTACCGTAAGAAACTTTAAATTTCAAAAAAGTAATAAACGGGATATTTTTCATAAACGGTTCTTCAGTAGCAACCCACGATCCTGAATAGGCAGGGAAAAAACCAAAACGCTTATCCTTAGGAAAGTTTTCTGAGCCATTATAACCCAAGTTAACTTCCGCATTGTATTTCGATTTATAGCTATATGTAAAGCGGCCTACCAATCCGATGTAGGAAAGTGGGATTTCATTAAATGTAGATTCAGTGTAGAATTTTTTGCTTTGATTGTAAAGGATCAAACCCGTAACATCATGATTTCCATTAAACGTATATTTATATTCCAAAGCAGCCTCCCCATAGATATGACGACGTTTGGAATCGGTGGTTTCAGCATAATTTAACACAGATGGGGTGCCTGTCGTTTTAAACAGTAACAGATCTTCGGGGATTCCATCCCCATTCGTATCAACAGATTTCCGAACCGGTGTATATTCAGGCATTGTAGTAGGAAAAGCACGGCGCAAATTAATCGTGTAATTGCTGTCGTACCCATACTTTGCCCTGAGTGCTAATCCCTTTGTAATAAAGTCAAGCTTTTGATTAAGCGAAAACATAGTGTTAACTTCGCTGTTATAATCATTACGTACCCCTTTCAGTGCCATCCATCTGATCGGAGTTTCATACCCATCGTTAATATATGATTTCCCATCAATCCATCCTGCTCCTGCCATTGGAGGAGCCTGGGTAATGTAACGCAAAAACCACATTTCACCATCAGAATCGGCAGCACGCTGATCATTTGGCATGTTGGCATCGCGGATTGTTGTTCCTAAATTGACCGAGACAGTCAAATTTTTGGTCACATCAATATCAACATTTGAACGGAAGTTATAGCGTTTTAACCAATCACTGTTGTCATAGCCGTTGTTAAAATTTTTAAAAGTCCCTGTTTGACCAAGATAACCAGCTGAAACAAAATATCTTGTTGATTTAGTTCCTCCGCTTATATTCAGGTTGTAACGCTGCTGTGGAGAAGAGCCTCTCATGCACTGATTATACCAATCAGTATCCGGATATAACCACGGGTCATCACCTGTCCTGTAATGCTCAAGAGCAGCAGCCGAAAATTTCACATTTGCGGGAGCGACGCCATCGTTTATTTGTGCCTCGTTATAAAGCGTGGCATACTCGTAACTACCTAAATATTCCGGTTCTCGGGTAGGAGTACTAAGTCCATATTCCGCTGTAAAACTCACCTTGGCAGGACCATCTTTACCTCGCTTGGTAGTAACCAGGATTACCCCGTTCGCTCCGCGAACCCCGAAAACTGCGGTAGATGAGGCATCTTTCAGAATTGATACCGACTCTATTTCGTTAGGATCGATATCATTCATCGGGCGTTCCATTCCATCTACCATAACCAAGGGATCGAGCTGACCAGACATTGTTCCAACACCTCTTAAACGGATAACCGGGTTATCTCTGCCCACGTGTCCACTGGTATTTACAACAGTTAATCCAGGCATAACTCCGGTAAGTGCGTTTGCAACACTCGCAACAGGAGCCTTCATAAGTTCTTTATTGGACACACTTGCCATTGACCCGGTTGAAGTAATTTTTTTCTGAGTACCGTAAGCCACAACAATTACATCTTCCATTGCAACTGCGGCCTCAACCATTACTACACTGAAGTTAGTCTTCCCGGCAATGGTAAATTCCTGCGTTTTCATCCCAATAAATGAGAATACCAAAATTTTTGCATCCAAAGAAACCAATAATTTGAACTTACCATCATTATCGGTAACAATTCCTGTTGTGGTCCCTTTTACCATCACGGTAACGCCAGGCAACGGAAATCCCTGACTATCTTTTACTGTCCCTGAAAGCTCTTTTTTCGGAATTTGTTGGGCTTCAGTATTGAGATTAGATTTTAGAGTTAACAATTCACTCACAGGTTCACTTTTAGTTATTATAACCTGTTTATCAGCAATTTCGAAACTTGTACCAGTGTCTTTAAGTACTTCTGACAATATTTTATCAACGCTTGTCTCACGCACAGTGACAGAGACTTTTTTGTCAAGGTTCAGTGCATCCTTTTCGTAAATAAAAACAAATTCACTTTGATTTTCTATTGATTTTAAAACCTGACCAATAGAGACATTTTTTAGATCCAGAGATAGCTTGGTTTTCTGTGAATAGGTCGAAGCACTTAACCCCATCAACCCCATAAAGAATACCAAAATAGTTAGCTTCATCACAAATAATAGATTTCTATTGCGACACAAAATGTCACGAAACAACATCTGTATATTTTTCATACTTTTGTATTGGTTAAAACAACTTACACTTTTAATCAGCATTTTACATTCTGCCGGTGGATGTTACAGCATTCATCGGCATTTTTCATGTTTTTTTGTTTATTTCATAAGCTCTATATATTAA
>CAILKW010000028.1 GCA_903834845.1 uncultured Bacteroidia bacterium
ACTTGTGAGAAAATCAAAGTTTGCATACCTGAAATTCCCATACCATGAACTTCCGGAAGTTTTACCTACCGGGCCTTCTGCCGAAGCTTCAACACCTACAACACTAATTCCAAGTGAATATTCAGATTTTGATGAATTACCACTTCTTAGATTGAGATCCATAACACCTGAATAGGCATTTCCATATTCAGCAGGAAAAGCTCCAGTGAAAAAATCGAATCCCGAAAGTGAATTAGTAGAAATTAAAGAGAAAGCTCCTCCAGATCCTCCCTGTCCATTTGCCAAATGATTTGGGTTGGGAATCTCTATTCCTTCAAGCCGCCAAAGAAGCCCGCGTGGAGAATTTCCCCTAACAACTATTTCATTATTATCGTCGTTGTTGCCAGAAGAAACTCCCGGAAAATTGGCAACCATACGCAAAGGATCATAATAACCGCCTGCATAGCGCGATGCATCCTGACTTCGTAAAGTACGAACACTTACTGTTGCCATAGAATTAATACTTCGACCTAACTTACCAAATACAACAATTTCATTTGCTTGCTGATGAGCCTCAATTAGCTCAACATTAATGTTTGTCTCCTTACCAGTTCCAATCTGTATATCTTTCATTATAAGGGTATTGTATCCCATGTAAGAAATCTTCAAATTATGTCTTCCAGGCGGTAACAACAAACTAAACCGTCCTAAGGAGTCGGATGAAACACCGGCTATTTTCAAAAAAGTTTCAATCACAATATTGGCTCCTGATAATGGCCTGCGGCTTTCGGAATCAAGTACAATACCTGCAAGTTTCTGATAATAAACCTGTCCTGAAATCATTCCTGAAAAAAGAACAAACAACAAAACACTGCTGCAGGATCGTAGATTTATATGATTTGTGACATCTCTCATCAGACAAGTTTTTAAATGCCAAATATAACTATAAGAACCCAATTGGAGATTATTTCCTTACTTAAAATGCCTCACTCATTTTTTACAATAACAGTATTAATATATATTTGCAATGGAGATTAAACTCTTGTTTTTAACAATTCATTCACTTCAAGGATTACAATTTCCAAAAATTATATTATTTGATATATTTCATCCTTTATTTTAAAGATTATGACAACCTTTACATCATATCGAGTATTCTTATCGTTTATTCTTCTAACCGTTTTTGGAAATCTATCAGGACAAATTGTACATTTCAACAAAATAAAATGGGAGAAAGAAAAAATTACCTCCGGTTTAGTTTGGAAATCGTCACATACAATTTTAAATGATTCTATACCACAGAATATCAATATCCTGATAATCAACATTCATAAAAGAGAACTCTCTCTTTCTTACAATCCAAAAGAAAACAAATTAGTAAGTAATCAGGCGACTGCAAATGGGGCAATTGCTGCTGTGAATGCAGGCTTTTTCAATATCAAAAATGGGGGATCGGCAACCTACATTAAAACCGGAGGATTAATTAATGATACTGATACAGCAAAAAAATGGACAAAAAATTCAAATATGAACGGTGCAGTGTTAATTGATAAAAATGGACATGTTACGATTGAACCTGCAAAATCTAACAGTTGGTATGATAGTCATACTGATTATCAAGATGTTCTGATTACTGGCCCTTTATTAATATACGAAAAAGGGAAAATACCGCTTCCGTCAACTCCTCTTGCCATAAACAAACATCCCCGCACCTCTATTGGTAAAATCGGAAATCATAAAATTGTACTTATTACGCTTGATGGCCGTACCAATCAAGCAAAAGGTGTGACGCTTACAGAACTTACTGATATTATGATCTCTCTTCGCTGTAAGAATGCTGTAAATCTTGATGGAGGAGGCTCAACCACAATGTATATCGCAGGGAAGCCCTTTAGTGGTATAGTTAATATGCCATGCGACAACAAAAAGTTTGATCATGAAGGAGAGAGAGCTGTATCTGATATACTGGTTGTAAAATAGCTTAAAAGTAAATTTTATTTTTTGTATTAGTTATATTCCTTTCGGTTAGCGGTACCGATATTAATCAAAGAGCCCTGTTAGGAAAATTGAAAAAGCCTGCTCCATTATTTAGGAAGCAGGCTTCTATTTAAATAACCGCATAACGGCAATTATTTGTTATCTATTTCACCGAACGAAGGTTTCCGCCGCCGGTTTTACTTCATTATTTCAATGCTACGTTTAACAAAATTATTGAGTGCTTCGCCGCGCAACATATTATTTGCCAATAATGCCAGGTCAACCAATTGTTTTGCCGATTCATTCTCTGCTCCGAAAGCTTCAAGCTTTTTACGTTTAATTTCTTCCAGCCCCGAAATCTTGCTTTCTGTTTCCTTTAAAAGATCTTTTTCTTCCTGAGGAACATCTTCATCCTTCTTTCCCTCTTTAAGCTTTTTAAGTGCAGCAATTTCTGATTTGTATTTCGAAATTTCCTTGATAGTCGGGGTAAGCTCTGCTTCAAGCTTATCATGTTTTTCAGCAATAATTCTTTTTACTAAAGGATGCGTAATATTGACAACCAGATTGTAACTGTCAGGAAGATCTCCGTAAAAGCTCATACCACTCTGCATCTTCGACATATCTTTCATCCTGCGCATAAACTCATTCTGAGTAACAACCATTGGTGAACCATCCTCACCCAGATCTTGAAAATCAATGATAAACTGACCACGGTCTTTTGGAACTATTGCCTGAAATACCGGACTTAAATCATTTTTTTCATCAATTGTGAATGGGCTGTCTTTACTGTTTTCTTTTGCAATTAATTTATCAACAACATCTGCATCAACCCTGACAAAGTGCTTTAATGGAAACTTTTGTTCAAAATGGTTAAGTAATGGAGTTGCCAAAACATCGTTCATCAGAAGCACATCATAGCCTTTTACCTTGGCAGCTTCAATAAAACTGTATTGTTCGTCTTTGTTGGTAGCATACAAGTAAACGAGTTTTTTATCCTTGTCGGTCTGGAATGCACTGATAATGTTCTCGTATTCATCCCATGTAAAGGTTTTTCCATCAGTGTTTTGGAATAAATAGAATTTCAAAGCCTTTTCGTGGAACTTTTCATCGGTCAACATTCCGTATTCAATGAAAAGTTTCAAGTCGTTCCATTTTTCTTCAAATTCAGTACGTTTTTCTTTGAATATTTCGGATAACCTATCGGCTACTTTTTTTGTAATGTGACCACTGATTTTCTTTACGTTCGAGTCGCTTTGAAGGTACGAACGCGAAACATTCAACGGAATATCGGGCGAATCGAGAACCCCGTGTAGAAGTGTCAGGAATTCAGGGACTATTCCTTCCACTGAGTCGGTTACAAATACCTGACTGCAATATAATTGAATCTTATTTTTCTGAACCTCAAAGTTATTTTTCAGTTTTGGAAAATAGAGAATTCCGGTAAGATTAAACGGGTAATCAACATTCAGATGAATATGGAAAAGCGGTTCATCGCCGTAAGGATAGAGTTTACGATAAAAGCTTGAGTAATCTTCGTCTTTGAGGTCAACTGGTTTTTTGGTCCATGTAGGCACAATGTCGTTGATTTGATTATCTTCGTCAGTATCCTCATATTTGCTCTCTTTCCACTCTTTTTTCTTTCCGAAAACAATCGGTACAGGCAAAAATTTACAATACTTATTCAGTAATTCAGTGATTCGGTTTTCTTCGAGAAATTCAACAGAATCAGAATTAATGTGCATCACGATGTCGGTACCAACATCAACTTTTTCAGCATCTTCGATCACATATTCAGGTGATCCGTCACATATCCAACGAACTGGTTTAGCATCTTCACGATATGAGCGAGTAATGATTTCAACTTCTTCTGAGACCATAAATGAGGAATAGAATCCTAGTCCGAAATGTCCTATTATGGCATTTGCATCATCCTTGTATTTTTCGAGGAACTCGTTTGCACCTGAAAAAGCAATCTGATTAATGAATTTTTCAATCTCTTCTGAGGTCATCCCAATACCATTGTCAGAGACAGTAATTGTTTTTGCTTCTTTATTTACGCTGACTTTAACTTTTAAATCTTCAACGCTTCCCCTGTATTTCTCTGCCGAAGCTACTATTTTCAGTTTTTGCGTAGCATCAACTGCATTCGAAATGATCTCACGAAGGAAAATATCGTGATCGGAATAGAGAAATTTTTTGATAATCGGAAACAAATTATCACTTGTAACGCCTATTTTACCTTTCATACCCTATGAATTTTATTTTAATTTTTGCATTTGTTTCAACCATTATTCAAAGGTTATGCCAAAATTACTTTCTGCCTTAGTGTCAGAAAATCGTAATTTTTCAGAAATAAATACGACAAAATTGCATGATTGAGGTATCTGTAAAAAAACAGAAGCCTCAATATATACGAATATTGAGGCTTCTGCACGGGAGGAGCGACTCGAACGCCCGACACCTGGTTTTGGAGACCAGTGCTCTACCAACTGAGCTACACCCGTATGAGCGGAGAGAGAGGGATTCGAACCCCCGGTACCTCTCGGTACAACGGTTTTCAAGACCGCCGCAATCGACCACTCTGCCATCTCTCCAAAGCGTGTGCAAAAGTATATTATTTTTTGATATACCAATTTTTTTTTATTTTATTTTTTGAGAACTTTTAAAATAAAATAAACCTAAATAAATTTTTTTTTGAGGTTTTTTTTTTTGAACTTGCGAAAGGTTTGGTTATATCAAAATTTGCCTTCGGAAAGATTTTGAAAATCATTTTTTGTTCTTTAAATTAATCTCATAATATTTTTTGCGTTAGTGCCTGAAAATGTTTATTAATGGGCAAATCTGAATCTTCATTTAACTATTTAATATCTTTTTACTATGAACAAAACTCAATTGATTGATGCAGTCGCTGCAGAGGCAGGTTTGACTAAAGTGGATTCCAAAAAAGCTATTGACGCTTTTATTAAAACAACCGGAGAACAACTTAAGCAAGGTGAACGAATTGCGCTTGTTGGTTTTGGTACTTTTTCTGTTTCGGAAAGGCCTGCCAGACTGGGGCGTAATCCTCAAACCGGAGCTAAGGTTGAGATTGAGAAGAAAAAAGTTGTCAAATTCAAAGCAGGCAGTGATCTGAATGAAGAGGTTCAGTAACTTCTGTTTTTTAAAATAAAAAAGGGGATTATTCCCCTTTTTTATTTTAAAACATTGCTGCTTAAAAGTTTTGCATACTGTGAAGTTTTTTATAGATGCCATCCAAAGCAAGTAACTCGTCATGGTTTCCAGTTTCAACAATTTCCCCTTCGTGAAACACACAAATCAAGTCAGCATTTTTTATTGTTGATAAACGGTGAGCAATAACTATTGAAGTACGGTTTTTCATTAGGTTTTCGAGTGCTTCCTGAACTAATTTTTCCGATTCGGTATCCAATGCCGAAGTTGCCTCATCAAGTATTAAAATCGGAGGGTTTTTCAGCAC